>JAQCMZ010000524.1 GCA_028274825.1 Haloferacaceae archaeon | reverse complement strand
CTGGGGCGGGAGGAACAGTCGCAAATTTTGTCTCGTATCTCCAAGCGCGGGCCCTCTCGAGTGACACCGATTCGTTCGGCACCGGCAATGTCAGCGGCGTGATCGCCAGTGAGGCGGCCAACGATGCCAAAGACGGTGGCTCGATGATTCCCACACTTGGACTGGGGATCCCCGGGTCCGCATCGACTGCGGTCCTATTAGGGGCGCTCGTCGTCAACGACGTGATTCCGGGGCCACGACTGTTCCAAGAAAATCTTCAAATCGTGTTCATCGTCGTGTTTGTGTTGCTGATCGCCAATCTCCTCACGTCAGGTATCGGTCTCCTGGCCGCCACTCGCTTGGCGAAGGTGACCCGTATTCCCGCTACGACGCTCGCACCGATAATCCTCGTGATCGCACTGACCGGTGTCTTCGTTGATGGAGGCAACTTCGGGAATGTGATCGCCACCGCCGGATTCGGGATTCTCGGGTTCTACATGATCCGGTTCGATATCTCCCGAATCCCGGTGATTATCGCGTTCGTCCTCGGCCCGATCGCCGAGCAAAACTTCCACCGCGGGCTCCAGATATCTCGTGGTGAGTACGCCGTCTTTCTCGAACGCCCGGTGTCGGTTCTGCTGGCTGTCGCGTCTATTCTCGTCTTGTGCCTGCCACTGTACCGACTCTCACGGCGAGAGTGACCACGCCACAGCCTCACGAAGAGAGCGACGGTGCGTCAGCAAACCTGTTCGGTCTCGCCCGTAGCCGTCGGTGGTGTTGGCTGACAGACGGTCCCGTCCAACGACAATTGTGCCCATGGGTTGGGCAGTCTAAAATCAAACACTAGGCTGAGAGGATACTGTTTTCTGACGCACGGGCAGACGCAGTCTCGAGAGTGTGTTGTGTCCACACAGCCGCAAGCGTAGCGAATAGGGTTGCTCACCCGGTCCGGAACGAGTAATCGAGAGAGACAGCCGAGTGTGTGAGCGAGCCCATCGAAATAACATCAACACCGCTGTCGGCGTAGGCAGCGACGTCATCAATCGTAATGCCGCCACTGGCCTCTGAAAGCACCCCTGACGGCAGTGACTCGACACCCCGCTGGATCTCCGCGGGGGCGAGATTGTCGAATAAGACGATGTCAGCGCCGGCTTCCGCGGCGCGGGGACCTGCCTCCGGTGTCTCTACTTCGACCTCGATTTTCGTCGCAAACGAGGCCCGGTCGCGGAACCGCTCGATAGCCGTCTCCATCCCCATCTCTGCGATATGATTTTCCTTGATCAAAACCATATGCGAGAGATCAAGCCGATGTGTGTCGCCACCGCCCGCGACGATTGCTTGCTTTTCGAGTCCACGAAGCCCCGGTGTGGTTTTCCTGGTGCCCGCGATTCGGACATCTTCTGAGGCTGTGCGAGCACGATCCACGGCTTTGCGGGTGTGAGTGGCGACACCTGATGCATGACCGGCGATATTTACGCCAACCCGCTCTGCACGGAGGAGTGACGTCGCGGCCCCTTCAGTCTGCAATACGATGTCGCCAGCCTCGATGGGGTCGCCCGGGGAGACGTGTGCCACGGTGTCACAGTCGAGATATTCGAACACACGAGCTGCTGTGTCAACGCCCGCGGCAGTGCCAGACTCCTTTGCGACGAGCCGGCCTGTCGTATCGCCTGGGAGATCGTTAGTGACGTCGTCGTGGCCGATATCCTCGCGAAGCCAGCGCTCAATCTGTCCAGATGTAATGATCACGTGTGTACAAGACGTTCGGGCTGGTCAGGCTTAATTGTTACAGCGGTATCGACGGGAGCCCGCACCACATGGATAGTGGCTGATCAAGACTTGTCTCATCGTGTAGTCACCTCGGGGTGGCGACGGGCGTGTCTTTTTGCCTCCCTACCCCGACAGGCGAGTATGGGCGATGTGCCGCGGTTGATGAGCACGCAACATCCCGATAACGCGACGCTCCCGTTTTTCATCAGCGGGAATATTATTGAGGGGGAAGACGAGATTCAAGAAGCCTACTACGTTTCCTCGCATCTCGGCTGTGACGAGCAGATGTGGGACTTCGAAGGGAAAGAAGGCGACCAGTACGCGGTCAAAAAGCTCCTGTCGAGATACGAGACACATTTTTCAGACAATCGGATTGGCGACGAATTTCGGCTAACAGTCCGAGGGCCGAATCCGGATGTAGAGGGGTCAGAGGCGAAGATACTGCTTGAGATACTGGAAAGTATTCCGCGCTCGTTTGACGCCGCCCAGTTGTTTGCCGATGACAACCAACTGGAGGCAATCCCCCCAATCCACGAAGTGATTATCCCGATGGTGACGGATTCGGGCCAGGTCAACGCTGTTCACGAATACTACAAGTCATTCGTCGCTGGGAAAGATACCGACGAAATCTGGGACGGCCGGACGATCGAAGAGTGGGTCGGGACGTTCGACCCGTCGACAATCAGTGTGATCCCGCTGATAGAAGAGCGGGAGGCGATGCTGAAGGCACACCAAATCGTCCGCGAGTACGCACAGACACACGATCAAGAGTCTGTCAGGGTGTTTCTTGCCAGGTCGGACCCCGCGCTCAATTACGGCTCACTGGCAGCCGATCTAATCAACAAACTCGCGCTCCAGCGACTGTACGACATGGCTGAAGAGACCGGCATACAGATTCACCCAATCATGGGAGCCGGCTCGGCCCCGTTCCGAGGGAATCTCACCCCGACCAGAGCCGGCGCTGTGACCGAGGCATACTCTGAGGTTGAGACGTTCACCATCCAGTCGGCGTTCAAATACGACTACCCCGTGGAAACGGTTCGAGAGGGAATCGAGACGCTCCGGGATGCAGATCTTGGGTCACCACCGACACCGATTGACGAACAGCGTGCACTCGACATTATCGACCGGACCGCGGCCGCGTATGGTGACCAGGTTGATAATATCGCCAAAATGGTGAATCGCCTCTCGACACACGTTCCGGGGCGGCGCGCCCGGAAGCTCCACGTCGGGCTGTTCGGCTACTCTCGGGAGGTCGGTGAAAACGCCTTGCCACGCGCCATCGGCTACACCGCATCCCTCTACAGCGTCGGCTGCCCGCCGACGCTATTTGGTGTTCACGCACTGACCGACGACGATATCGCGTTTGTTAGGCAAGTATTCCCGGCGTATTTCGAGTCACTACAGGATGCGGCCAGTTACTACAATCCACGGTGTACCGAGCTGCTCCCGTTGGAAGCGGGCCAGCTTCAAGCGGCGACAGAATTGGTGGATGTCACGCAGAACACGGCGCATAAGCAGGCTACTGACCAAGCTATCGACGCGTTCCAGCGCGGTGACGAGGACGCCCTCGGCTCGGCGATTCGGCAGGCCGCTCGCGAACGTCGGTTCCTCGGATAATAGCCTCTCGCGACTGAACTCAGGGGCTCTCTCGCTATCTACCGTTGAGTCCCGGGGCCGCCGGTATCGCTGCACATCTTGGCTTTTCACGTCTCGGCTCGACTACTCTCCGTTCAGGTTGGCATTCCTCGAACCCGGATCGAGTCAGGCGTCACTCTGTGTCACACTCGGCGAACAAACGACTCGATACTGTCTGGTGGATCAGCGATAACAGAGACACGTCACTGTGTGTGACGCTCAACTGAATCTGACTCTGAATCCGGGAGTAGTTTTACTCTCGGGTTCAGCCCGAGTCCAGCGCTGATTGTAATTTCGATCCCGATCACAATCTTCCGACGAGAGCAATCAAGCATCAGATTGCCGGAACACCTCCCACTCGATTTGCGACAGTCCGGGCGGGTGGAAGACGTGGCGGCTACTCTGTGCTCACTCAACAGTCGTGTCGCTCGGGAGCCGGTCAACACCGCAGAGCAGAGTGAGGGACTCGTGTCCGGGAAACCGATCTGGAGTGCAACTAACGGAACTGCCGGAGTCGGTCTTGTTGTCGTTCCTACCGATCGAAGATGCGTCTGGCACCTGACGATACTACAGTTGATGTCTCGAGAACGGCACTGATCATCGGGTTGAGAGCAATTATCGAGCGGCCGTCTGCAAACGGGAGATGAACACAGGCCAAGCTTGTGGTCGCGAAATCACTGCTGGCAGAGCGAGCGCAGCGTCTGTCCGCCTGTTTTCGGAGTAATCGAATCTTTCGAATCCGTGTACCTATCGCTGCACGACTGACCCGGAGAAATCAGCGAACTGATCAGTCAGTGAACTGGCGACCGGCAGGCGCTTCGCCCGGTTCTAGGGCTTCAGTATCGATGCCGAGTTCCTGTTTAGCTGCCTCGATATGGCTATCCTGAACGTGCTCGGCGCCCGCATCTTCACGATACTGGTGGGCTCGTGCGTAGACGGCCCCTCTGAGCTCGTCTGGGATCTGGTGGGTATCGACCACAAGTTCGATTGTCAGGTCGTTCGGATCAGCCGTATAAATCGCGTGGAAGGCTCCGCGGTTGTACTCGGAGTATTCGTATCCGTGGTCGTCGAGTTGTTGTTTCATATCGTCTAAGCGACCTGCCTGGATACGGAACGCCAGGTGGTGGACATCGCCCGTGTCTGGTGTGAGGTGTTCTGGCGGTGTCCTGTCGTCGCCGACAAAAAACGTCACCATCCGGCCGTCACCGGTGTCAAAAAACAGGTGCGTCAGATGCGGGCGGTCAAGGTTCGGCTGACGCAACACGAGGGGCATCCCAAGGACATCTCGGTAGAATTCGATTGTCGCCTCCGGGTCGCTCCCCTCGACTGTCATATGGTCTGTTCCGGCGATGAGGCTAGAGCTTTCCTCACTCGTGACTTCCGGTGTGTTACTCATAGCTCAAATAGGGTCGCTACCCAATTAAATGTCGCGTCATCGGCCGATTGCCCGTCAGCGGTCTCGGATTATCATGTGTCGTGTCCATCACGCTCGTGAACTCAAAGCCGACGCCAGCCCCTCTTCGAGCGGAGTGAGTCTGCGATATCCGTCTGAACGACCAGAATCGGTCATCGTGTACCGAACGCATAAAGAAGCCCGCGCCCCTGGATATCTGTAATGATTAGTCTCGGAACCGCGAGCGCGTCCCCGGGAGAGATGGCGACGGGGCGTCTCGAGGTGGGCGAAACTCGTGATGGGAGCCCTGCGCAGCTTCCAGTCGCCGTCATTAACGGCGCTGAGGACGGGCAGATACTCTACATGCAGGCGGTCAGTGACGGGGACGAACTCAACGGATTGGGCGTGATCCAGCAGACTGTCCCACAGATTGACCCCGCGGATCTGTCCGGGGCGGTATTGATCGTCGGGATTGTCAATTACTACGGGTTCCGTGTGGCCGAACACCGCAACCCTATCGACGATACGAAACTCAACCGTGCGTATCCGGGGAACCGCAACGGAACAACAAGCGAGCGGATTGCCCATGCCACGTATGAGGCAGCGAGCAGTGCAGATATGGTGTTAGATCTTCACCAGGGGGCCACGAGTCGGATGATCGACGAAGTGCGAGTCCGGTGTGGGCCACGCCATCGACTGCACAACGACTGTCTGCAACTGGCCAAAGTGTTCGGAACGGGCTACGTCCTCGATCAGAAAGGCCCTGACGGGCAGTTGGCCCGGGTCGCTCCGAACGAGGGAATCCCGACAATCGACCCCGAGTTAGGCGGGGCAATCGGGTGGGACCCTGACTCGATCGCCCGCGGGGTCGAGGGTGTGTTCAACGTGCTCCGCTATCACGACTTTCTGGACGGATCACCACCGGTTGGCAATCAGACTCGCGCCCGCGGGTTCGACCAGTTCGGAGCGCCTGCTGGCGGCCTGATCGACTTCCATCCCGATCTCGGCCAGGAGATCGAGCGTGGTGAGACACTGTTCGAGGTGACTGATACGTTCGGCGAGCGGAAAGCCCGCGTCACTGCCGATCACGATGGGATTTTCTGGCGGTCTCGCCGGCTTCCACAGGTAGCTACCGGCGAATACGTGTGCTCTGTCGGGACAAATATCGATACCTACTGAGATGAGTAGTCCCGCCCTGGAGTGCTCGCAGTGCGGGGCACACTTTCCAGACCGGTGGCGGTGCACGTGTGGGGCTCCGTTGAACTTTCTCGAGCGTCCGCTCCCTGACGGGCCACCTGACGGTCATACTCGTCGCCAGACAGACGGGGTGTGGTCGTTCGACACGTTCCTCCCGGTGGGCGCCGACCCCGCTGATCGAGTCACACTGGGAGAGGGGATGACGCCGCTTGTGAATCCAGATATCGACTCGAATCACCCGTCGGATGACCGGCCAGATCCGTGGCATGCGTTGTTCAAACTCGAATACGTCTCTCCGACGGGGTCATTTAAAGACCGAGGCGCGACGGCGACGCTGACACGGGCACGAGAACTCGGGGTCAGCCGAATCGTCGAGGATTCGTCCGGCAACGCTGGCGCTGCAATCGCGACATATGCCGCCAGAGCAGGAATCGACGCCCGAGTATTCGTCCCAGCGGATGTCAAACAGAAAAAACTCCAGGGGATCCGGTCAGTCGGTGCCGAACCGGTTCCAATCGAGGGAGACCGGACCGCAGTGACAGATGCCTGCGTTGAGCGTGTGAAACAAGGCGATGCGTGGTACGCCAGTCACGCCTGGAACCCGGCGTTTTTCGCCGGGACGGCCACCTTCGCTTACGAAATCGCGGCTCAACGGGACTGGACCGCCCCGGACGCAGTTGTTCTCCCGATAGGACACGGGACGCTGTTTCTCGGCGCGTATCGGGGATTCCGGGCACTGAAGACGGCCGGCTGGGTCGACTCTATTCCACGGCTGCTCGGGGCACAGGCGGCTGGTTCGGCCCCGATTGTCGAGGAGCGTCACGGACCGGAAGCGGCACGAGAAGGTGGAGAGCATAACCACCCCGCTGACGGAATCCAGATCCGCGAGCCCGTCCGGAAAACCGAGATTATCGAAGCAATCATCGAGACCGGTGGCGATGTGATTGCCGTCTCAAAGGCGGATACGACTCGCGAACTCGCCCGTCTCCACCGTGCTGGCTTCTATACGGAACCGACGTGTGCCGTCCCGCCGGCTGCGCTCCGAGAGTACCGCGCGAGTGGGATCCTCGGCCGAGACGCTGACGTGGTTGTCCCGCTGACTGGGAGCGGTCTCAAATCCTGAGATACTCCCAGAAGCGGGATTTCGGTCTTGAGCCGCCCGTATATCCTCTCTCAAGGCGGTCACGCAGACGGCCTGAGAAGTCAGTATCAGTAGTCGCTAGTATGACCACTGTTCAGCCATGATATCACATTGACAGGAGTGACCCGTCAGTTTGTGCGGTCCGTGTCGAACACCGATAATCACAGAGACGACACCTATTATTTCTCTGGATGGACTGGGGCATCAAATCCACCACGAACCAGCGGGTTCGCGATATGACGCCGCGCACACGGGGGCACCTCGTACCACCCCTCGTCGATATCTCGGCGGAGCTGGCGAGAGGCCTTTCTCTCAGTCTCGGTGTCACAGTCACGGCAGCGATAGCCCTGATTGCGTCCTGCTGACGCCATCGACCGACCACACTCCGGGCAAGTGGGGTTGACACGCTCGGTCTGGACCAGATGACGGACAGCAAACTTCTCCAGTTTGATTGTCCCGGAGTCGTATTCGCCACAGACCGTGAGCCGGTCGCCGCGACGCAGCAATCGGATGTGGTCTCTAAACCGCTTTGTCGGCTCGAAAGCGACACACTCCACCACTATCTCTGTATCAGTGTCCGCGAACTCGAAGAAGACGTGTCCACCCTGTCGCGTTTCCGGCGGCGAGTCAACGATACCATCGATCCTGTATCCGGCTCCATCAGTGAGCTGTCCGAGTCGGCCACGGCTCAGGTGAGCGTCTGTCCCCTGATTTGTGAGAAACGTCGCTGCTCGCTCGATCGGTTCCGAGACAATCTGGCGCGCGACGGTCCGACAGGACTCGGGAGAGTCTCCTCTAATCCCGTGAAGAATCGGGCCAGGCGCTGCGGGAATGCAGACGGCTTCTCCCTCGACACGGTCGACAGTGTCCCACACTTGCGGATAACCCCGATCGGCAGCAGCGAACACCGAGTCAGTATCCACCTGTCGAGGGGTCCCACGATGACTCGTTTGTCTGTAGGAGATGTGCTCGTACGTCCACTCAGTGACCGCATCCAGAGCGCCAATCGCGGCGAGTCCGCCGATTCGCCCCCGACCCGTCGGGCTTCTACCCTCGCCCCCTGAGTAGCCGGCATGATGCCAACTGTGACCGTCGATGATGCCAATCGCCTCATCGAGAGTCAATTGCGTTCTGAAAGCACGTCGCGTGAACTCAGTAACATTATCTGGAATCTTCTCTGAGGAGTTCCTATCGAGTCCAGCGACGACAACACCGGGAGACGTGCGTGGCTCTTCAGCAAGCGCGAGCGTCTCGACCGTATCGCAGACGATTCCAAACGCTGTCTCTGAGGTGAGATCAGTTTCCATGGCGAGCGCGGCATTGCCCCGGGTCTTGTACTCTACAGCCGGGTTCAGCCGGACGAGCCGCGGCAAGCTGACTACCCCGCCAGCCGCTCTCAGTCTGTCTGCGACTCGCACCGCAACATACGTCGTGCACATCCCGCGGCGACGGGAATCCGTATCATCCAGACCGACGAGTGTCACACGATGAATATCTGACCGTCAGGTATCCCCTTTTCGGGCGATATCGCATATAAATACCTGGATGCATCTTCTCAAAAACCTCCAGACAGCGCCCTCACCCGGGGTAGAATGGCACAACCTATATATAGGACAATAAATTACACTTAAATCATGTCTCGGGGAGCGTTAGTCGAGAACATCACTGCGATGCTCGAGGACGCCGACTTCATCGTGAGTGACCGGTGTAATGTGCGACCCCGGAGTTTTGATCTTGCTGCGCGGCGTGGTGAGGACCTTGTTTTGCTGAAGATTCTCGGCAATATCGACGCATTCGACGGTGGAACAGGCGCAGAGATGCGTCGACTGGGGACGTATCTGGACGGCACGCCGCTAGTGATCGGGCTTCGGACTCGTGACGAGAAATTGAAACCAGAAGTTGTCTACTTCAGACACGGTGTCCCGGTGTTCAATCCTGATACCGCGTATGACTTGTTTATCGAGGATATTCCGCCGTTGATCTACGCGGCCCCGGGCGGACTGTACGTATCGATTGACGGGGAGTTGCTGGCTGACAAACGTGAAAACCGCGGGTGGTCACTGGGCCGACTCGCGAGCGAACTCGGGGTGTCACGCCGGACCGTCTCAAAGTACGAGGACGGCATGAACGCCTCTATCGAGGTGGCTATCGAACTTGAGCAGTTGTTCGATCGGCCGTTCTCGGCACCGGTCGAAGTGCTAGACGGCGCCGAGGATGTCCGAGAAACAGATCCTACTCCCGACGCTCCAGACGCGGAGCCACACGACGAACACGTGGTGACAACCCTCACCGACGCTGGGTTCCTCGTGCATCCAACTCAGCGATCTCCGTTCAACGCCGTTTCGGAAGATACCGATCACGACCGCCTGCAGTTGCTCACTGGACACTCTGCGTTCACTCGCGCGGCCGAAAAGCGGGCACGAATCATGTCCTCAATCGGCCGAGTGGCAGAAACCCAATCGGTGTACTTTACCGAGGAGAAAGCCCAGCGTGAGTCAGTCGACGGTACTGCGCTGGTTTCTTGCGACGAGTTGGCGGCAATCGACGACCCTCAAGAAATCAGAGTCCTGATTCGTGAGCGGGGTAGCGAACCCGCCGAGAGTTGAAGACTATTATAGAGATGAGGCGAGAAAACCCACGACTTTCCTCGTGGGATGAATCGCCGGACGGTTCTCACACACTGTCGTCAAACGGTTCAGTTGTCCACACATCGGATATACATGTGTCATTGCGATGGCCTCCCGTCGTGATTGACTGTCCGAAAACTGGCAGTTGACTCGGTGTTTGCCTCAACACAAGAGCCTGTCAGACAATAGTTCTCACCCAGAATATGTCGAGTGTCTTCGTCTGCATATATGATGAACTGCAGTGTCTCCCTCACTCAGGAGTCACATAACGCAGTGAGAATCACTCCCCAGAGGGTGTGAGACGTGTTCTATGACACGCT
>JAQCMZ010000513.1 GCA_028274825.1 Haloferacaceae archaeon | reverse complement strand
GAATTCGACGACGAGGAAGACGCTGCCCGCGCGATTGACGACGTCCAAGAGAACGTCCGAATCGATGCCTCCACACTAGCCGGAGACATCGTCGACCACGTCGAAAAACGGGAAAAAGAGACGGGTGACAACTGTCGCTACTTCGTCTTCATCGACGAGATCTCCCAGTTCATCGGTGACGACGGGCAACTCCTCTTAGAACTTCAGAGTATCGTCGAGCAGTTTGGCCTCAAGGGCAAAGGGAAGGTCTATCTCGGCGTCACCTCTCAAGAACAACTCCAGCAGCTGATTCCCGGCGTTCTTGAGAAAGAAGCCGAGGAATCGAAGGTTATCGACCGCTTCCCGCATCGGTTCGACCTTACCTCTGAAAACCTCGACAAAGTCGTCCGTGACCGCGTTCTCAGCAAGAAAGGCGAGTTCAGAGGTAAAATCGGGAATCTCTATGAGGAGCACGAAGGCATCCTTTCTGCCCGGTACAAATTGGACTCCAGTCAAAGTCTGAAACCGATTAACCGGGAGAACTTCATCGACTGCTATCCGTTCCTCCCCTACCAACTTGATATTCTTCCGGAGATGTTCAAGGCCCTCGGGAAGGGGTCCGACGACCAGCTTGCCGGGATTTGAACCCGCGGCGTCTTGGTTCGGAACCAAGTGCTCTGTCCGCTGAGCTACGCGCCCACATTTGCTTGTAGTTCATCGCGGTGTTTAACTTTTACACAGGTGCGTGCCCCGAGGCTTGAGCTCGGGGTTGAATCCGACACCTCCCAATGCACACTCTGAGGATTATCGGGACACACTCACGCGTGTGACGACGCAATCGTCGTCTGGCTGAGAGTCCGAAAACAAGGGCGACGACTCGTCGTCGCTATCACGGAGGTTTGGGAGACGCCGAGTCCACGCTTGTGGAGACTGGAACCGCTGTGTCTAAGATGGATGCAAGTTCCCTCCTCGAAGCAAGAAGCCTCGGGGTCGGACGGAACTCTTCGAGGAGTGATGACGAGAATCGGCGATTCTCGAAGGATGACCTGACCCCGAGGCACTTCACAGGAGAGGTTCTTCTGTCAGCTACCTACGGTCGTAGCCGTGGATTTCCGCCTTGTCTTCCGCGAGATGCGATCATCACCGGCCGAAGAATTGAATCTGTTCACTCTGATTGGGTGTTTCTCAGCTGTTCAGCCTTCGCTCCTGACTAAGTAGTCTTATTTCACCGCCAGTCAGGTTCTGTCAGGGTATACGCCGGCGTTCGTATCAATTGACCAGTGGCACGCGATATTGTCACTCGGCTATTTCATCACCGAAACACGAAAGAAAAATCCACGATTTCAACCGCGGGTAGCTGACGTGCTTTGCGAGACCCACCGGCCCTTCGAGTGCGGCCGCTCAGAAGCTCCGACTCAAGTACGAGGTATCTACCTCACCATCGTCGGATGACTGCTCGCACTCGCTTCGTTTCACTTCGAGATACGACTGATGTAACGTGTCGCCAAGGCTCTCCCTCAAGACAGCATCCGTTTCGAACGCATCGAGGGCGTCGCTCAGCGATTCCGGTAATCGCGTGATATCTCGGTCTGTGAGGACTGTCTCGTCGACGGCTGATGGATCGGTGTTGAGCGGCTCACCCGGGTCGAGTTCACGCTCGATTCCGTCCATTCCGGCCGCTAATAGCCCTAACTGGGCGAGATAGGGATTGTTGGTGTTATCCGAGGGTTTGAATTCGATCCGGGTTTCAGCCTCTGGAGTTTCCTCACTAACTGATGGCACACGGACCATCGCTTCGCGGTTGTCGTATCCCCAACACGTGTAAGCTGACGCCCACATTCCGGGGGTGAGTCGGTCGTAGGATTCGACTGTCGGCGCGGTCAGTGCGACGAGTGCTGGGGCATGCGCGAGCAAGCCTCCGACGAAGTGTCGACCGGCATCGCTCAGCGGATAGCGGCTCTCTGCGGATGGATCGTACATCACGTTCTCGCCGTCTCGCCACAGTGACAGGTGAATGTGACAACCTGTTCCAGGGAGACCCGGGAACGGGTCTGGTCGGAAGCTGACACCGACATCGTGGTGAGAAGCGACGCCAGTCACTGTTTCTTTGAACAGTATCTGTTCGTCAGCCGCCGTCACACCGGACGCGTGGTCGACGACCAGTTCCTGCTGGCCTGGGCCATACTCGGGATAGTACGCTGCGAGACTCATCCCTTGAGACTTCAACGCGTCGACCGTCTCAAGAATGAGGTCGTGGACACTCCGCATCCCGTCCGTCGAGAAGCACGTCGTCTCGTCTAACGGGACCGGTTCTCCGTCAGCGGCGGTCTCAGTGTAGTAGAATTCACTCTCGAAGGACAATTGCGGCGTGTATCCGTCTGCACCGATTTCACCGAGATATTCACGAAGTTGCGCACGTGGACCGGCATCCCAGGGATCATCCTCGAGATCGTGCAAATCCGCCAGCATGATCGCCGCACGCTCGTCGTACGGGAGTTCGGTGAACGTGTCAGTGTCGGGAACGACCCGAACCTCGCCTGCGGGGCCATACTGCCCGTCAGGTGCGAGTCGGTCGAGTGCGTTGAACGATTGCATTGCCTGTGTCACGTTTGCCCCATCTTCGATCACGCCAGGCAGTTTCTCGCCGTCCACGACGCGCCCACGAGGAACGCCGCTGTTGTTGACGAAAACGATTCGTATCAATTCGATATCGTTCGTATCGACGCGGTGACGTATCTCGTCTACTCCGGGCATACACACGTATGACGGTGCAAGGCTGTTAACACGGGTGAATACCGGCAAAAGCGGGGTGACACCTGTGACACTCTATGCAGGTCAGTGACCGCGCACCGGCAAAATCGACAGCCATGATGAATACCAACGGGATTGATAGATGCTATTCTGCCAGCCCGGTGTGGTGAGTTGAGACTGCCGCCTCAGATATGAAAAAAGCGCTGAAGACGACGATCTCTCCGTCGCGGTAGTTGAACTCGTCACCGATGACCATGTCGACGTAGTCGAGTTCCAGGCCTTGACAGGTGTAGATACACCCGGCTTCGTTGATCGAACCGTCCACAATTGACCACGGGTCGCTCTTGACTTCCTCCACACGACTGAAGTCGTGGGATTTCCACGGTGCTGCGCCGCTTGGGGTGGGATAGTGTGGTTTGCAACCGACAGTGCTAGCTGAGCCACGCAGCCGTTCCATCCTCTCCGGCAGTGGGTGCTGAGTGGTTCTGCCCTGCTGACTCGGAGTTCCCGTCGTTTTCGGTCGGCAACTCGTAGTCACTGCCAGACGAGAATACATTCGTGGGTTCTGTCGAATCTCCAGTCAAGTCGGTGAGTGTGGAGAGATTCACAGTTGTCGGGGTCATCCCACGACGACAGTCGTGGGCTTTCAGCTTGATACCACTGTAAGCAGCGTGGATAGACACGTCCCGAAATGTCGGCTTCTGCGGCGGCGGCCTGTACTCGTCCGTTGATTGTTGATCGCGAACGGGCAACAGCGTCGTCCCGGTCAGCGAAAACGTTTGACGCACAGATCAACTCGAAGCGAGAGATCAAACGGAATGAGTCGCGCCGGGACGATGGTCTTCAACTGCCACCGAGATGCGAGGGTATCCGGAATGGATAGACCGTCGTTGTGGGAAGTTTCGTGTCCGACTTGCCGTCGGCAGTACATACCGGCACGGCTTGTGTCGTGGGAGAGGAATCGAACGGCGGGTCCAATTCACCCACGCAGTCTGAAAATGTGCGATCTCACCGGCTGGAAGCCCGAGCCGACCTGTCATAAGACAAATGAATCACGGTTCGACGTCATGTGGCGCTGGACGGGCTGAACATGTTTCAACGAGGAATTCGAACTACCGGTC
>JAQCMZ010000350.1 GCA_028274825.1 Haloferacaceae archaeon | reverse complement strand
GTGGCGACGGGAACGAACCTCAATGGTCGAAGGGAGTCGGGGAACTCGTCCAGCGAGGGATGGAGGCTGAGAAGGATCTACTCGATGCCGTCAGCCACGACGAACGCGAACGACTCCAAGATTTAGAGGAAGAGGTCGACAGGTATCGGAAACAGGTACAACGTCTGAAAGCCCAGCTTGACCGACAGAGAGAGGAAGAGGGTCACCTCGATGCCGCTCGTCGCGTCCATCGCATCGAGGCCAGTATCCTCGAAATTCTGTGTCAAAACGAAGCCGTCGGTCAGCACGCTGGTTCAGAGGGTATGAACTACGTCGATCTGTACGATGTGGCCCGATTAACCGGCTATGACTTTGATACTGTTCTCCAGTACGCCCGAACCTTGTCACGACCCGAGTACGGAGCCCACGTCCAGCTTGACGATTACGACGAGAAGGCAAAGGCCACGAGTCGGGACGCGTTCGAAGCCTACTGCGATGCCACGGACATCGAGCCTGGGCTAATCCGCCGTCAGAACGGGGAACTATGAGTAACGACGAAGTCCTGACCGAGATACGCGACGAATTGAAGGCCATCCGGGAAGAGAAGCGTGCACTCCGAGAAGAGAACAGGGAACTGCGTCAAGAGCTACAGGAACTCCGCAACGGCGACAACAAACCAGATCCGCCAGCTAACGACGACATCGTCAGCAAATTCCTCGCCGCCCAGAACTACGCCGAGTCGACCGAGCGACCCTACCGCCACTGCATCAAATACTTTCGCGGGTATCTCGACGACAAGCCGCTGTGTGAGGTCACCGAACAGGAGGCCCTCAGCTTCGCCGCCGAGTGGACTGGCCGCGACGGAGATACTGTCGCCACGAGTACGATGGAAACGTACCTTCGACGGGTGAAGAAGCTCTATGACTGGATGTGCGATCAAGAGTGGGGGCCAGAGACGAGTCAGGTGGAAGCCGCCCTGGACACGTACAAGAGCCAGAACAGTGCCGAACTCCGGCGGAGTGGACAGCACACTGGTACCGCCCTACGGCCCCACGAATACACTGCTCTTCTGAAGTGGAATCGAACACCGCGGATCTACGCTCTCCTGATGCTGGCGGCAAAGACTGGGCTTCGTCGCAAGGAGCTCGCGCTACTGAAGACAGAAGATGTCGATCTGGACGCGAAAAAGCTGTACAACCGCTCGCCGAAGGGGGTAGGGGAGACTCGGCTTCCAAAGACGGACGCCGATCACAAGCTGTTGGACGACGAAACGGTGACAGCGGTTCAAGACTGGTTAAAAACACGTGACGATGACTCCGACTGGCTCTTTCCGAATAGGCAAGGAGACCACGTTTCCTCAATGACTATTTCTCGGTGGGTAGGGAAGGCAACTGATCGCGTGGTCGAGGCAACTGACGACGACGAACTTGCAGAGACTATCGACGATTTTACACCCCATGATACCCGCCGGTGTTTCACCACTTGGCTGAACCGGGGCGGATGCTCTCGTGACGTTATCAAGGCGCTTCGTGGGGATACTGATGGGGATATGGTAGCGTTGTATACACAGCTCGGGGAAGATGAGATCAGGGAGGAGTACGAATCTGCTATACCTGTGATCGGCGTCTAATTTCCTGCTTTTAGATCTCGAAAACTGTGAGACGACCAGCTACAACACTGTGAGAAAGTATCCGTCGAGTGAGCCAAGTACGCTGTGAGACAAGGCGTAGTCACGGCTCAGCGGAACTCCAACGTTCCAAAGGATGTGGCTTCCGACCGGATGGACGTGAGCGGTGAAGTGTTGGATAAGCACTACGATATGGCGACTCCGGACGAGAAACGCAAGCACCTAATTGTATTTGAACCCGATATAAGTTAGGTTATTATCGTTATCTTATCAACTATCTCCGAATTCTTTCATTTCATCCAGCAACTCAAGCTTCCGTTCAAAT
>JAQCMZ010000499.1 GCA_028274825.1 Haloferacaceae archaeon | reverse complement strand
CACCGTCCGGATATCGCCGAACGACCCTTGCTCGACGGGGACCTGAAGTGTCTTTTCGACCGTCGTCACGGCCTTGTCAGACAGGTCTGGATGTGTGTAGGCACCGTAATCATTCGCAAGAATGACATTTCCTGCGGCGTTGAGGCGGCCAGGGAGTTCGCGCACGGGCAGTCCTGTCGCGTCCGCGATGTCTGCTTGCTCTGCGTCAGTCGCCTCTGAGGATACGACAACTCCGTTTTCATTGCTGACGGCCAGTGCTCCGACGGTGTTTGACCGGCCGATCATACTGACGACCGGGTCAACACCTAATTCGTCTGCGATGCCAGCCGCTAGTCCGTCGCTAATGTCGGGACTCAACAGTACGACTTCGTCGGCGGTGGAAGTGAAGACACCGACATACGCTGACCCTGCGAAAGAGGCGCGAAGCACGTTATTCAGCGTACTCTGCTTCGACGACTGCCTCACCTTCCTCGACAAACCGAGCAGCCCGAACCCGGACCGAACTCGGCGGCTTCCTCGGCCCACGCGCCCAGATAGTTTCGTTGATAGAGGTGTCGAGTCGCACATCCCCATCGACAACGTTGAAATGCTGAGCGAGGTGTTCGCGAATCAGACGCATCGCTCGGTCTGCGCGTTCGCGGTCAGGTGCTTTCTTCGCGTCACGCAACGGGACTGTTACGACACGTTCCTCAAAGTCGTTCGTGCTCATTATTCGTCAAGATCGTTTCGCCGCCAGTTCCGCCGCTTCGGGTTTCGCGTCGTCTCCATGTTCGTCTTCATCATGACCCACGCTGGGACGCGAGTGTTTTGTCGCTCTTTTTTCGCTAGTCGCTTTTTTTTCGCCTTCGAGTTGTTGCTCATGCTGATGCAACGTACCTGTGGCGTGCATAAAATCCTGTTCATATGCGAGATTCGCCGGCGCGACCCCCAAACGTCGGACCCACCGGGCCTTTCAACAGTGACCGTCTCAGAACTATGACGAATGCAGACGATTGACCTCCGATCGGATACGGTGACGAAACCATCGACGGAGATGCGGGAAGCGGCCCGTGATGCAGATGTCGGTGATGATGTGTACCGCGATGACCCGACCGTGAATGAGCTGCAACAGCGGGCTGCAAACCTCGTTGGAGCCGAAAGCGCACTCTACGTGCCCTCCGGAACGATGGGAAATCAGATTGCTGTTCGGGTTCATACAGACCGTGGCCAGGAGCTCCTCCTCGACCGGGAGGCACACATCTATCGGTGGGAACTCGGCGGAGTGGCGCAGTTGTCAGAAGTCCAGATACGTACAATCGATGCTGGTGCTCGGGCGGCACCGACACCTGAGCAAATCCACGATGCATATCTCCCTGAGAGCCTCCACCGCCCGGGGACAGGTCTCCTCACGTTAGAGAACACACACAATTACCGCGGTGGGGTCGCCGTTCCTCCGGAATCAATCGCGGCTGCTGCCGCGGCCGCCCACGATTGCGATATTCCTGCTCACATTGACGGTGCCCGGCTTTTCAATGCTGCCGTCGCGCTCGATGTCGACCCCGCGGTGCTCGTCGACCCCGTGGATTCTGTCATGTTCTGTCTGTCCAAGGGCTTGGGCGCCCCTATCGGATCGGTTCTGGCGGGCTCTGAGGAGTTTATCGATGAAGCCCGCCGGACACGCAAGCTGCTGGGTGGTGGCATGCGCCAGGCAGGCATGGTCGCGGCTCCGGGCTTGCACGCACTCGAGAATATCGACCGGCTCGCGACTGATCATGAAAATGCAAGTCGACTCGCGGCCGGTCTCGATTCGATTCCCGGGCTGTCGGCCGCAACTCCGGATACGAACCTTGTGATGGTCGATTCTCGTGCCGCTGAGATCCCGGCTGAAAAATTCGCCTCCGAATGTAACAACGCGGAAGTTCTCGCGAACGCGCTCAACGAGACCGTCACCCGGTTTTGCACACATCTCAATGTTGATGCGCGGGACATTGACGTTGCAATCGACCGGATCTCTGAGTTCGTCGCGGACCGCCGGGATTGAACATTACCGCCAGCGCCGGTGCCGCGCGCACTCTGTCAGCCCCCACGGCTGAAGCTGCGGGCATCCGCTTTCCCTCTCTGTGAGTCGACGGTGACGTGCAGCTATCGGGAGCAGTGACCGACTCTGTGTGGTTATCCGGTGATCGACTGTATCAGTGGCTGCAGACGGACACGCGATGAGTATCGCACACGCCTCGGTCACGTCTGCCAGGATGGGCCATTCTCGGGTACACAGCGGTGCGGATTTCGAATCCGCACAGCCCGGAACGCTTTTGCAGAGCCCCCCGTCACATTTCCGTAATGAGCGAGCTTGAAAACGAGTACCATCTCAGCTACTTCGATGAGGAGGGGTTCGTCCGCAGAGAATGCCCTTCATGTGGTGTGTTCTTCTGGACGCGCGATACGGATCGAGACCTCTGTGGTGAACCGCCGTGTGAGGACTACGGATTTATTGGCGAGCCGGGGTTCGACGAGTCGTATTCGCTGACAGAAATGCGAGAGGCGTTTCTCTCGTTTTTCGAGAACCAAGACCACGAGCGGATCTCACCGTATCCAGTGGCGGCCAACCGGTGGCGAGACGACGTTCTCTTGACACAAGCGTCGATTTACGATTTCCAGCCGTTGATCACGTCTGGAGAGACACCACCGCCGGCGAATCCGCTCACCGTCAGTCAGCCGTGTATCCGGATGCAAGATATCGATAACGTCGGGAAAACCGGGCGTCACACGATGGCCTTCGAGATGATGGCTCATCACGCGTTCAACGCCCGCGAGGAAGCCGCCGACGAGTATGCCTACGAGGGGGAAGTCTACTGGAAAGACGAGACCGTTCAGTACTGCGACGAACTACTCGCGGAGATGGGTGCTGACCCAGAAGACGTTACGTATATCGAGGACCCCTGGGTTGGAGGCGGAAACGCGGGCCCCGCTATCGAGGTGATCTACCGCGGGCTCGAACTAGCAACGCTCGTGTTCATGTGTATGGAGCAAGACCCAGACGGCGAGTACGAACTCAAAGACGGGAATCGCTATTCGTACATGGATACGTACGTCGTCGACACTGGCTACGGGCTCGAGCGGTGGACGTGGATGAGCCAGGGAACCCCGACCGTGTACGAAGCAGTATATCCCGACGCGATCGCGTTTCTCAAAGAAAACGCCGGGGTCGAGTACACTGACGCCGACCAGGCAATCATCCGGCAGGCGTCGGTACTGGCCGGGCGACTCGATATCGACGATGTAGAGGATCTAGTCGAGGCTCGCAGCGAGATCGCCAACCGGCTCGATGTCGATGTCGACCATCTCCGGAGTCTCATGGAGCCGCAGGAGAATATCTATGCAATTGCTGACCACTGCCGGACACTCGCGTACATGCTGGGCGACGAGATCGTCCCCTCGAACGTGGCGACGGGCTATCTCGCCCGGATGGTGCTTCGGCGTACCAAACGACTTGTCGACGAGGTGGGAGTCGATGCCCCGCTTGACGAACTTGTCGATATGCAAGCTGAGCGGCTTGGATACGGCAACCGTGACACGATTCGAGATATCGTTCGGACTGAAGAGCGCAAATACCGAGAGACGCTAGAACGGGGGCGTCGGAAAGTGGCGTCACTTGCCGGCGAATACGCCGATTCAGGGGACTCTATCCCGACGGATAGTCTGATCGAATTGTACGACTCTCACGGCATCCAACCCGATACCGTCGCCGAAATCGCGGCTGATCAGGGTGCTGAGTTGGCCGTCCCTGACGACTTCTACTCGTTGGTTGCTGCTCGTCATGGCTCTTCCGTGTCCGAGTCCGAATCTAAATCCAAGCCGGACACTGCCGGGAGCAGTCCAGATGTGGAGGAACTGCCGGAGACGGAGAAACTCTACTATGACGACCAGACTCGTATGCAGTTTGAAGCGGTCGTGTTAGACGTGTTAGACCGGGAGGGTGGCTACGATGTCATCCTCGACAGCAGTATGTTCTATCCCGAAGGCGGCGGCCAGCCGGCCGACCATGGGACACTGTCAGGTGGCAATGTGACCGTTGAGGTGACAGATGTGCAAGAGACTGAGGGTGTGATTCTCCACCGTACCGACGGTAACCCCGGAAAGGGAGATATCGTCCGGGGACAGGTCGACGCCGAGCGCCGGTGGAGATTAATGCGTCATCACACAGCGACTCACGTGATAGGTCGCGCTGCACGAGAGGTGTTAGGCGATCACGTCCGCCAGGCTGGCGCACAGAAAAGCCCCGATTCCGCCCGGCTGGATATCAGACATTACGAACGGCTCAGCCGCGACCAGGAACAGGAGATCGAGGCAGTCGCCAATCGACTGGTTCGGGAGACACATCAGGTGAGCCAGGAGTGGCCACATCGAAACGAAGCCCAGAGTAAATACGGCTTTGATATCTACCAGGGCGGGATCCCCCCTGGGGCTGATATCAGACTGATCCACATTGATAACGAAGATGTCCAGGCCTGCGGAGGGACTCACGTGGATAACACCGGCCAACTCGGCGCAATCAACCTCCTGAATACCGAACCCGTTCAAGACGGTGTTGAACGCCTGACGTATGCCGCCGGAAAAGCGGCTATCGAGGAGAGTCAACACACCGAGAATGCACTCCGTGAGGCAGGTGACGTGTTAGATGTCGATCCGCGAGACGTTCCAGAGACGGCCCAACGGTTCTTCAACGAGTGGAAACAGCGGAGTAAAGAAATCGAGCGGCTCACAAAGGAGCTCGCGAGCGTTCGAGCTGCAGGGGGAACCGACGCCGAGGAGACTGATATCGACGGCACCCCGGCGGTGATCCAGCAACTCCAGGCAGATTCCGAGGAATTGCGCGCGACAGCAAACGCTCTCGCTGATGAAGGAAAGATCGGACTCATGGCCTCGGCAGCTGATGGGTCCGCACAGTTCGTCGTGAGTGTGCCAGACGATGTCCCGATCCACGCTGGAACGGTCGTCTCCCAGCTTGCGTCTCGAGTTGGCGGTGGTGGTGGTGGCCCGCCTGAATTTGCACAGGGCGGTGGCCCCGACGTGGACGCACTTGAAGACGCCTTACGAGCAGCCCCCGATATTCTCCGCACAGTTCAAGAAGCCTGATTTGCCGAAGTGACATCATAGCGGTCAGTGCCGTTTTATAGGTTCAGCTATCGGGGGTCTCTCAAGACATTCGAGCCGTGACCTGCCGCGAGGGCGAGTCATCACAGTCGCGGGACACAACCTGTAAGACGAGCCCGTCCGGACGGTTCTGTATGGAAACTGCCCAGAACGGTGATGTCTCACTTCGATACGACACGGCCGGTGAAGGGCCGACCGTGGCGTTTTGTGGCGATGTCGGACTCGGCCCCTGGCAGTTCGGCTGGCAATACGCCGCCGTCGCCGGCCCATACGAGGCGGTCGTCCCAGAGTCTCGGAGAACCGACGATTCGACCGCGAATCCGACGGCGGATTCGACTTCCGCTTCAACTTCGAAATCGCAGTCGGACACAGATCCGTCCATTGGTGAGTTGACGATACCGGCACGAGCGGCGGATATCGAGGCGGTGTTGAGCAATCATGGCTCAGACCGCGTCCATCTGCTCGGGTACGGCTCCGGAGGTATGGTCGCGCTCCAGTATGCAATCGAGTACACCCGGGCTCGGAGTCTCACCGTATTCGGGACTCCAGCGTCGGGCGATATCTATGACGCCACGGCTGTCTGGGCGCCACCGACCGATACGGCGGCCGTTCGCGCCTTACTGGAGACGGCGTTTACCGCGGAGTTCTGTGATGCACACGCCTCGGAAATCGACCAGATCATCAACTGGCGGGCCAACGAGGATGCAGACCGGTCTCGGTTCCAGGCTCACCGAGCCGGTCTCGAAAAATTCGATATCTCCGATCAGTTGTACGAACTCGCTCTCCCGACACTTGTGATCCAGGGAGAGGCTGATCAAGCCTGCCCGCCTGAAGCCGGCACGCGTCTCGCGGAGAGACTCCCGCGTGGGGAACTGATGACTGTCGACACCGGACATTTCGCCGGTATCGAGGCGTCTGCGCTCGTCAACGATGCGCTCCGCGGCTGGCTTGACGAACAATATGGTGACTGACGAATCCCGACCAGTGTCTCGTCTGACCCCCGTCTTCACTCGCTTTAGCTCAGCTACAGACGAGTCGGCGTCTTCATCTGTGTGACTGCCTCGTCACACGTCGGGCAGCCCACACGGGATGAGTGGGCTGGCCCCCTGAAAGTGTCTGTGGGCGAAAGCCATCCAATCGAGCAACAGCATGGTCGATGATCCGATGGCTGCGATACCGTGTTTGTCGCGTACACTGACGGCTCGTGGCGGGATACTGCCGTTATGCTACCCCGGCACAAACGCTATCTATCTGCACAAAGTACGGTTTGATAGTGAGCGAAATACGCATCGCACTGCTGAACGCCGCGCACAATGGCACGAACTCGCGGCGGAATTTCCGCCGTGAACTCAGTGCCGATATCGTGGAATACGACGTAAACGACGGCCGCTTGCCAGAGACTGGTGACTTTGACGCGATTGTCGTGACGGGATCGAGAGCGTCTGTCTACTGGGACGAGCCCTGGATTGACCCACTCGTCGACTACGTCGGCGACGCGGCTGACCGAGGGGTCCCCGTATTAGGCGTCTGTTACGGCCATCAGGTGCTCGCGGAGGCGCTCGGCGGACGTGTCGCTGGGATGGACGGATTCGAACTCGGCTACAGCCAGGTTCATCACCAGGGCGACGAGTTATTCGATGGGATCAGTGAGGAGTTCACGGTGTTCACCTCTCACGGTGATGCGGTCATCAGGCTGCCGCCCGGGGCCGAGTTGCTCGCAAAAAACGAATACGGGATTCACGCCTTCCGGAAGAACCACTGCTGGGGCGTTCAGTTCCACCCAGAATACGATGTCCGGACGGCTCGCGAAGTCGCGGAAGGGAAACGTGACCGGATTGGCGACCAGCAAGTCGATGCTGTCCTTGAGGGCGTCACTGAAGAAAACTACCAAGCAGCCTGCGAGGCAAAATCATTGTTCGATAATTTCATCGACCACGTTCGCCGTATCCGCTCAGATGCCGGTGAACGCTCGGAACCTGGCGCTGTCAGCGATCCCGGCGCATCTGACGACTAATTGACACGCTTGATGCGGATTCGCTTCATCTCGGCAATCTCAACTGATGCGAAGCATGCGGAATGGCCGCGGCTGCCGACGGGAGGTCTCGGCCAGGGAGTGAATGTGTACACAGTTTCCGAATCTATTATATCGCGCGGTGTGGAGTGAGAATTATGTCATACACAGAACACAGTTCACACGTCAATCGCCGATCATTCTTGCGGCTCGGAGTTGCCGCGGGTGTAGGAACTCTTGCAGGCTGTACCGGTGGAGAGGGTGAGACGCTGACGATCGGAGCGACACAGCCACTGTCGGGAGGCTTCGCGGCCTGGGGCCAGGCACACGAGGATGGACTGGCTTTCGCAGTCCAGGAGATCAACGACGACGGAGGTGTTCTCGGTCGGGACCTCGAGGTCAGTTCCGTCGACACGGAGAGTAATCCCACGGAGGCAGCCACACAGTTTGAGCGACTCGTCGAGAGCGATGGTGCGATAGCAATCACCGGTCCGGTTTCGAGTGATGTGGGTATTCGCACTCGGCAGACGGCCGAACAGCTGGAGGTGCCATTAGTGTTGCACATGGCCGGGTCTCACAAGATCCTGCCGAAAGACACTCAATACACGTTCCGAATGGGTTCACAACCAGCGCCGGTCGACCTGCTCCCACAGTTTCAGATTATCGAAGAACAAGGGTACGAGACAGTCGGTGCGATCACCGGAGACTACGAGTGGGGCAACACCGTCCAGCAAGGACTCGAAGCGGCGTTCCCAGCGGGAGTCGATCTGCACTTGGCGAGTGCCCCCACGTCTGCAGAGGATTTCGCCTCTCAGATCCGCGAAATGCCGGATTCCCTGGACATGATGATCGCGACTGGCCATCCCCCAGGCTCGATCGCGATCCACACGCAGGCACTGGAATTGGGCCGGAATCCCGAAATCACGACTGGCGCCGGGTTCCCTCCCGCTGTGCTTCAAAGCGCCATGGGTGAGACGGCTGTAAACGGATTCACACATCTCCACGTGAGTGACCCCACTGACGACCAGTTCCAAGAAGTCGCCAGCCGCTTCCGCGAGGAGACTGGCGGACGGTTCGACACACACGAAGCGTACGGTTACGTCGCCGGGCAACTGATCGCGACTGCGGCCGAAGAGGCAGGGGAAGCTGATCCAGTCGCTATCGCCGACGCAGTCCGCGATATCCAGTTAGACACGGTATTCTCCGAGCCGCTGGAGTACACCGACTACGGGGAACTCGATGGGTTCCGTCACCACCTCAGTGGGATCGAACCTGGCGCTCCTGAGTACTATCCCGACGGGGAGTGGCGACTCACGGAGACGTTCGAAACGCCGGTTCTCGAGGCGTTCGACCCTGACGATTACGACTACATCTGAGAGTCGGATAGATAACGCTCGGATTTGCAAGCAATCGAGAGGCTAACAGACTCTACCGTCTCGAATTCACGGTACTGTAGACCTCCTTTCACTTGGTCGTGGGATTCGGCTGTGCGGACTGTGGCGGATCGAATCTGCCGATCGTCACCGTGCGGGTTCGCTGACGGGGCGTCAGCCTCTCGGGAGTTGTGGCGTCGGTGCGTCTCCGCTCACTGGCGCCCGCTCCGGCGGGAGCCTCCCACGGGTGTCCAGCACGGAGCAGGCTGGGCCGGCAGCCCTCCTTTTCTTGACTCCCAGCATCCACTGAAAGAGAGTCAGTGTCGGCGACAATTTTGTTACGAGGTAGTTTGCATTGGTGACTACGTCGGAGTGATGCTCGCTCGTGGCCATCGTGAGCCTGAAGCGGGTTCC
>JAQCMZ010000346.1 GCA_028274825.1 Haloferacaceae archaeon | reverse complement strand
CTTTGAAGCCTGAACACACCTGCTGTGTTTCATCGACCTGTGTTGGCCCATCGACTGTCTGGGAGATGCGCTCCCAGACAGTCGGAAATCCCCGAGAAAACGCGGTTTCGACCTCTCTGAGCTGGTCGTGAAGCGTCGTGTAACACGGTAAGAGGAGACCAGCGATTTGGGTAATGCTGAGCAGTGTGTCAGCGTAGAGAATGAAGGCGATGAGGAACTCACCGGGGGTGAGTTCCGAATCGTAGAAGGGTGTGCCTCGCGTGTATGTGGTTTTCCAGTCACAGCGGCCACACCAGATGCGGTCAGAGCCGTTGAGGGCGTGGAGACTGTCTGCGCCACAGTTTGGACAGGAACGCTCCTCCCAGATCGTCTTGAGACGCCGCTCGACGATGGCGTCGAGCGGCTCGGGCCGAAATTCTATTACGCCCAGTTCCGCAAGTTCCGATAGCCTCTGGCCGAAGGCAGGACGGCTCTCGTGCATACCCGTTCCTGTCCGGCTAGAGGCACTAATGCTCCTGGTTCCGCCAGTTTACTGAAGAGCGACCAACGAAGACGATTACGGTCGGTTCAATTGGGACGGCGGAACACTCGCTCACCGCGCATCGTACCAGTTCTTCGCCAGCGCCGGGCGCGACGAGCTCACCGACGACCTCGAAATGCTCCACCGGTGCCCGCGGAGCTCTCGAACCTGCGTAAATCCCGCGCACCTCAAGCCCGGGACTCACGCTGACAATATGCAGGACATGGCTGTCGACGGGACACACCCCGGACGTAAGCT
The DNA here is from genome assembly GCA_028274825.1 of Haloferacaceae archaeon. GTDB lineage: Archaea > Halobacteriota > Halobacteria > Halobacteriales > Haloferacaceae > J07HR59. The sequence goes on along the minus strand of JAQCMZ010000346.1, from coordinate 4,279 downwards.
CTCCGACGTCGACGCGGTCGAGATACGTGAGCGGTACCACGAAGGGGAGACTGTCGCGTCGCTCGCTGACGAGTTCGATGTCGGTGAAATGGCTGTGAGCGACTGTGTTAACGGCGTCACGTTCAAGCATGTCTCCGACGTTCCGGAGGATGACAAGCGCGACAACACGCACGAAAACCAAGCGGTCACCGAGGACGAGGCGCGTGAGATCCTCCGCCGGAGCGCTGACGGAGAGACCGGGACGGCGCTCGCTGACGAGTTCGGTGTGTCGGTGGGGTGTGTCTCGAACATCATTAATCGGAAGTCGTGGACGGACCTCGATATAACCACGGACGAGGACGATTGAAAGCTGGTGCGTCAGGCGCTGTGACCTCCGGGGGAGTTCGCGTTACATTTGACGTGAATTGTGGTAGACGGCAAGGGCTTTGAGCCACGATTGAGCTGTGTCGAGCGAGACATGGCTAAACTATTCACAAACGATGATGGTCGCGGTTCGATTTCACAGAAGACACGTTAGGTGGTATTCCGATTCCCTGTTCTCGAAGAAATTCAATAATGGTCTGTCCGTAAGGCTCTTTGGACTTGTTACTCAGTCCTTGGGCGGAGTAGCGTGTATTCACGATGATATACTGCCACGACGGTTCGTGATCTTACAGCAAGCTATCCCGTTGAAACTGTTCTCGGAGAATTGCTGGTAGTTGCTCTTCAAGCGTTTTCCGCTCAATTCGCTCCTTGGTCATTGGCCTGCAGTTTCTTCTTTATGTGCTTGCTCTAGATCTTTTAAGATGCGTTCAGCGTCATGCGCGAAGGGAAGATCACTTGCGGCGAGTGCTTCCAGGTCGTCCCGCAATTCTTCTGCAGTCTCGATGGCCGACTGACGGGTTTCGGAGGCCTCAGAGTCCATGTCGCCTCCTCTTCGCCACCATTCGACCGGTGTTATTCAAATTTACAGCCATTCTAATCTATACTGGTTGGTGATTTTACCCACTGTAGTTTAAAGCCTTGGCGTACAACAAGGACATACGAAAATGCCCAATGACTCTTCAAACACATCCGACGACGATAACGAAACGACCGGGAATTTAGAGCGAGGTAGTGGTTCGGCAGAGGAACAACCGGATGTAACCGACGGAATGCCTGACGAAGATGCAACCGACACAAACATCGGAACCTACGCAGAACCAGACGACACTACCGGAGCGTACCTCAATACAGAGCAGGTGCGAGACTTTTTTGAAAAGAAAGGTGCAGTCGAAATCCTCGCCCAACTCGCCGACGGTTCTAAACGATTCAGCGAGATTGATGAAGCACTGGTGGTGAGTCACGGCACGGTCGCCACTCGTCTCACTGACGGGGCCAAACTCGGCCTCTGGCGTGAGTTTATGACCTACCCTGACGACGGCGGCAAAATCAAACTGTACGAACTGGCGCCTGAGGCACAACCCCTCGCTACGGTCGCAAAAGACGAGAACATTAGTCAAACCACCGAACAGCTACGACAAGCGAACGAACAGCACGCAGACGCCATCGAGAATTTCAGAGACAAGATCCAGACAGCGGACTCAGAGACATAGTTCACTACTCCTCTCCATCGCCATTTTCACACATTCTGACGCTCCTACTGCGATGCTTCCGGGTCAACGATCCGTTCAATATCGAACAACTGCAGGTCGCCACGGTCAGCCGCTGCCTCACGAACAGATGTCGTAAACCCGTTTCGGGCGAACAGCGCATACTCGTGCTCAACATCGCTCCCATCAGGCGACCACCGAATCTCATCAGTATGGTCTTCAAGCGATGCGAGCGCGCTGTAATCGAGTGGTGCAGACGTGAACTTGCACTCCCCCGTCACCATCGTTCCATCTGCGGCGAGCCCAACAACATCCACCTCGTACTCGTTGTACCACCAACGGCCGATATCGGTGAACATCGTATCGGGATACAGGTCAGGCAGGATATCCTGACAGCGCGTTTCGAATGCTCCGCTCACGAAGTCCGCCAGCTCCGGTTCGATGACCGTCTCGTAAGCGTCGGTGCCCAACCGCTCGTAGCGGTCTTCGTTTCCATAGACGAACCGGAACCAAAACCGGAACAACGGATCGAGAATCCGGTACCGGCCCCGGCGTGACTTCGTCTTGTCCTCCGTCACCGGAACCTCTCGTTCGACCAGTCGCAGCCGCTCCAGTTTCTGCGTGTACGTCGAGATCTGCTTGCCATCGATCCCGACCGTTTGCGCGATCTCATTCGACGTCGTGTTCCCCGCGGCAATCGCTTTCAGAATGGCAAAGTACCGGTTCGGCTCGGTTAATTCAGTGCGGAGCACGTACTCCGGCTCGTCGTGCAGGAACCCCTGCCGTGACAGCAGCGACTGCTGGATGACCGTTCCGAGGTCGTCATCCAGATCGACACCGTCCAGATAGTACGGCGTCCCACCAAACACACCCCACGCGAGCAGCAGTTGTTCGGAGGAGTAGCTCTCAGGGAAGAACGTGCGTGCAGCAGCAAAATCGAGCTGCCGTAAATCGATCTTCTCGGTGAACCGGCCGTACAGCGGACTGTTCCCGAGGAGTGTCGCTTCCTCCATCATACTGATCGAGGATCCCACGAGTATGAGCGTCACGCCAGTGTCACGCAACTCCTGATCCCATAGCCGCTGGATCACTGATGGGAGACTCTCGTCGGCATCAATCAGGTACGGGAACTCGTCCAGCACGATGACTGCATTTTGATCAGCGAGATACCCGAGCAACGACTCCCACTCGCCCTCAATCCGATCGATCCCCGGAAATGACTCTGCCGCCACATCCACGAACGCATCCAGTTGGATCTGCTGGGTTGTTTCCGTGGCCTGGTACAGGACAGCGTCATCGCGGTTTTCCAGTGATTCTCGGACGAGTTCGGTCTTTCCGAGACGGCGACGCCCAAAAATCACGACCATGTCAGCGTCCTCCGACTCGTAACACCCTCGAAGTCGACTGAGTTCATCCTCCCGATCCACGAATTGCTCCATACCCTCTGACTGACGTCCAGTCAAATAAAATGCTCGAATAGGCTAATTGGGAATAGGCTAATTGGGAATAGGCTAATCGGAAATAGTATCTGGTTATAGCAAGGTGGCCGTAGAAACGGCCCTCTATCGCCGCTAGCGACTGTGGGGACGACCGATGTGTTGGTTCCGACCGACAAGCGACCGGCCGCTACCGTGCATCTCGTATCCGTCGTCTCGCCCGCTCATCCAGCACCTGACTAGCGTAGGTAGCATCATCTCGGTCGCTCTCTGCAACGGCTTCGAACGATTGGCGCGAGATCTGCTCTGTTAGCAACTCCCCGTCTTCAATTCTCCACGCAAACGGCTCCGCAGGATCTATCCCCCGCTCTTGCAGTATCCTCTCATCCACCCGTAGAGACATCACAAGCTCGTCACCATACTCACATGCTTGGTCACGGCTCAACACCAAGTTATCCAGGTACCCATCACCACTTGGCGTAGGAGTCGCCCACTCAACTGTCCATTCAGATCCGACGTCAGATGCTGACATACCGGGCGATAAGTTGCGGGAGAAGGAAAATCAGCAGGGCCTATTCCGTAGGCAAAGGAGTAGTGACGCGCGTTGAACACGACGGCATCGTTCTACGTCTCGACGATGTCCAGAACCCCGTCGTCGAAAACCTAGCCCCGGGGCTGTCCGGCGAATTCACAGATTCCATTGTGCTGTTTTGACTACTTCGAGCTGGCGCGCACGCCACACGATACTCAATGATGATTCCACCTGCATCATTCTACTGTATATTTCCAATGGCCTGTCTGAAATGCAAGTACAACAGGGTCATTGACCAAGTCTCTATTCAGCGAGCAAATCGGCTGTAGTGTCCGATACCGGGCGTTGACCGCCCATTGAGAGCAGAGGTTTAAACCGGAATATTTCTTTTCACGTCGGAATCACGCGTGCCGAAGACATCCTCGTCCTGCAGGGTGGCAGCGAGGAAGACGACGATGCTGAGGACGAGAACTCTGTTTCAGAGATGGTTGACGAAATGCTTCCATCTCGAATCCCATGGCAGCCAGAGCGAGGACATCTTCCGCTCTGGACTGATGTTCAAGAGTGTCTCCCGGACGACGCAGTAGACTGGACTAACACGCTGGCCAGCGAGACTGTCGGAAATAACCGCGGTACCGTCAGGCACGATGGGGAAGAGCTCGCCGTTAAAATTGCGCGCGACCGCGTGCTAAATCTGGCAACGGCCACACTCGACTGAGATCTCTCACCGAGAGACGAGC
>JAQCMZ010000488.1 GCA_028274825.1 Haloferacaceae archaeon | reverse complement strand
TATCTTAGGTTGAATCATTTGACAGGAGCCGTGACTGCAGTGGTCAGAATCTGGTCTTCATCTCGGGTGTCCGTCACACAGAGTTTCATCGACGACGGCACTATTTTTGTCAGGGTTTGTCTCATCCTAGATCTGTCCCCGGTGAGGTCGGCCTCGTCAACTAGACGCAGCTCGCCCAGGGTCGCATCTCCTGGCGACTAGAGACCGTCAGACAGAATAAAGGACAAGACAGGATAGGACACGGCTCGATTCAATTCCTGGCTGCCGGGTGTATTCGACAATATCTCTGTCGAATGGGTGTATCCGTGCATCCCTCGTCAATCCGTTCTCGACAGACAGCAACACTGCGCTGGGATTTACCCTCAAGTCCGATCAGAATTCACTCACCGTCCCAGTCGAGGATTGAATCGAGAATCTTCTGCTGGGCGGCCGTCAGATGTTGGACAAACGTTGCGGTGGTGATATCGAGGGATTCGGCAACTTCTCCAGCATTAGCGCCTCGAGGGTGTTGGAAGTATCCTTGCTCGTGGGCAGTCTGAAGCACCTCAAGTTGCCGGCTAGTGAGCGTGGCTTTATTAAAGCAGACTAACGACTCCGATGAAGGTGCCTCTGCTTGGAGTAGACGTCTGACCTTCGCGTCGGGAAACCGATCTCGAATCGATTCGATCACGTCCTGGAGTTGCCCGTGGTCGGTAACGTGAAATGTGAGGTACAGACACTCTCCCTGTGCTCTGGTATCGATGACAGGAACGCCGTGTGATTCGATACATTCACACGGACAGTCACCGTTTAGTGCCCGACTGAACCGGTACACAGTCGTGGTATCGTCGTCGAATGTCTTTTGATTGTCACTGTCCGCGATGTTTGACTGGGCCGCCTCTCCAGTAATCCGAAACTCCTCGGTGACATGAGTGGGATTTTCAGGATCGACGCTTTTTGACTCAAGTTGGACTGTCATCTCTCTTTCATCAGCGAGTTGAGTCAATGGGCAATATCCAGAGGCTGGGATCTCGACATCTACACGGATCCCTATTGTCATATGCCGAGATGAGGCCGCAATCTGATTAGACCTGTGCCGGTATGCTAAGGTGATTGAACAGGTGTCCGGGCGTTGAGCAATCGTGAAATCGAAATCTTCCCTCCTTTCTCTTACAGTGGTTCGAGGCGAAAGCCCACGGCTTCGTGGGATGAAGCCGACACCGGAGAACCACACACGCTATTCCTGCACGCTGTTATCCGATACATTCAAACACAAAGAGTCTCTAAATCTAAATAAGCATACGATGTGCTGCTGCGGGGAACCCGCTCACGCTCAAGACGGCCACGAGTGGGTCTCGACTACTCACACACCACCCCAGCCCACCCAGCAGCACACACTGTCGCCCCCAAGAACTCTCCACGAGTGGGTGCAACGGAGAGGTGGGATGCTGGCCTAGCCTGCTGTCTGGACGCCCGTGAGTGCCACGCTCACGCTCTCTGCGAGAGCGGGCAACAGCGAGCGGATACCCAACCCACCGCACCCTCGTTCAAGGACCGAAGTTGCATCAGCGAACCCGCACGGTCACAGCCGCAGTTATCAACAGTGACGGATAACTGACGGATGAATCCCACCCCTTCAGGGGTAGGAGGAGGTCAAACTGCTTGATTGCTGCTCTCCAGGTTGTATAAAGCGAGTGCTTCGAGGCTTGTCTCCGAGGTAGTTCATTCTCGGTCGGTATCCAACCCAGCACAGAATTCGTGTCTGAGAACGCGGATGGGGTCGGTCGGGGGATCTCGAGTGTCGGTAGCCCTCCGGCACCCGGGAGACACCTAGAATCGATACAATGATGTGAGTATAATACTTGTGTCAATCCATGACAGTACCACGGTTCGAGTTGAATCTGAGTGACAGCCAGCGCGCGGTTCGGGAGTCAGTGCGCGGAATTTGTGACAACTACGATGACGAATACTGGCGTGAACACTCGCGTCAGGGAGAATACCCACATGAGTTCGTGGATGAACTCGCGACTGACGGATGGCTCGGCGCGCTCATTCCAGAAGAATACGGTGGAAAAGGGCTAGCCACTCCCGAGACGGTCGTGATGATGGAAGAGATTGCCGCGAGTGGCGCCGGGTTCGGCGGCGCACAGACCGTTCACGGCGGCATCTACAATTCTCCCCCTCTCGTGGAAAATGCGAGTGAACAGCGTCGGGAGACACTTCTGCCGAAAATCGCGTCTGGCGAGGTGTCAATCCAGGCGTTCGGATTGACAGAGCCAGATGCCGGGTCGGATTCCCCGAGTATGGAGACGTTCGCGGAGCGTGACGGCGACGAATACGTTATCTCCGGCGATAAAATGTGGATTTCCCGGGTTGACGTGAGTGATTATATGCTGTTGGTTGCCCGCACGACGCCAAAATCAGAGGTAGAAAAGCGAACCCGCGGTATTTCGACGTTCCTCGTCGATGTTGCTGACGCTGAGTCGCAGGGGCGTCTGCAAAAGGAGTCTATCGAAAAGTCTGCGAGTACGTTCGTTAACTCGTATCATCTCAGCTTTGAAGGGCTACGGGTCCCCGCGGGGAATCTTATCGGGGAAGAAGGGAAAGGATTCTATCAGGTTCTAGATGGGCTGAATGAAGAACGACTCGTTATCGCGGCCGAATTAATCGGGATGGCCGAACTCGCGCTCGCGAAAGGTGCCGATTACGCGGCCGAGCGTGAGGTGTTCGGGCAGCCAGTCGGCGCGAATCAATCGATTCAGCATCCGCTTGCATCCGCTCACGCGGAGGTACAGGCCGCACGGCAGTTGACGTACGAAGCAGCCGAGCGCTCGGCGGCTGGTGATCTCCCCCGAGAGTCACTTGGCGCCCGAGCGAATTCCGCCAAATATCTCGCCGCCGAGGCCGCGTTCACTGCCGCCGACGCAGCTGTCCAGGCTCACGGCGGCAAAGGCATTGCTGTCGAGTACGACGTCGAACGATACTTGCGAGAGGCGAGACTCTCGCGGCTGGTGCCTATCGCTCAACAACTGGCGCTGAACTATATCGGAGAGCGTGAACTCGGCCTTCCGCGGTCGTACTGAGCCTAGCCGGGGTCAGTAATTCGACGAGCAAGTGCTTTTTTGAGCTTCGTGTTTGGTCGTTCCCTCTGAGTAATTCACACTGGTGCGAGGCGATACCCCCGGATTTGTGGGAGGGGGTGACGAATCTGATCGACTCGAATTGACCCGACGTTCGCTTAATACAACCACTCGTGACTATTTGACTGTCTGAACCCGATGTCTGACCACCCTCGTCGTGGTTGGTTGGGTATCCTCGGTACAGGCGATTGGACATTTTCCGGTCATACCCATAGAAGATCAAAATGATCCACATACGCCCGCGGAGACTGCCATCACTGTGAGTACCGGCTTCTCACGAGTCGGTGTCTGTGCACTCTGTTGGTACCGCAGGCATCCTCAGGAGGTGATCCTGAGAAGATTACGAGCCACCGAGTCAGCAGACGATTTTGCAAGCGATTAGCCGCTCGTGAAATGCCTCGGGGTCATCCTTCGAGAATCGACGATTCTCGTCATCACTCTTCTTCGATTTCCGTCCGACCTCGGAGCATTCTCCTCGCACCTCTGTAAACACAATTCCGCTGTACGGCTCTCGTGACCAGAAAGTGGGCCGATATCCGACGACGGTCACTGTGGGAAACTCACTGTTCGTCCCGACGACACAGACACGCTC
>JAQCMZ010000487.1 GCA_028274825.1 Haloferacaceae archaeon | reverse complement strand
CTGCACGCGGTAGCTTATTCTCTGGCAGTAGTGGCGGCTCGCTGCTGAGCGTTCGTAGAATGTAGCGTCGATTGCAGCGTGTTTGGATGGGTCGTGTAGCTGCGCCGACTGGCGCAGCAACACTCGACAGACGCTCATTTCGATTCGGTCGAACGATTTACACAACGTGGATGGTGAGGGGAGATCGGCCGCATCGAGGCCGATCTCCCCGGTAATTTGAGGCATCTCTTTGAGCAGGTCAATCGTCATTCGGTAGGACGCATCAAGGTAAATCCGCAGACAGTGCAGGGAAACGAGGGCATAGTCGGCGAATCCGCCGCCACCTTCCGGGGCGGCGGATTCGTCTCCATCACCGGTAACAACTTGAGCAATCGGCACAATCTCACCAGTGAAGCGGGAGATTTGCGTCATGGACAACCGAATCATCCCGCTTCAACTCCTTTGATTTAGCGACCTATCCCGACGCAGTCTAATGATTCAACAGAGCCTCTTGTCGAACGGTTACGTGCTTTCTAACAGAACGTGGATGCTTGACGATAATTTCTTTTCATCTAGCACGAGCTGTAGCTCGTCGACTGCATCACGGATCATCTCGTTACAGAGATCCATTATCTCGTCGTCCGCTGTCTCCTGAATGGTTACCTCTACTGCTCGCACCAGATCAATCATGTCCTCTCCAAACCACCACTCCGACCGACGCTCGAAGCCGAGCTCCTCACAGAGCCAGTCGATAGATGACTCCCGAAACAGATGTGTGTGGCCAGCTACCAGATGTCGCGGCATCACCGATGGGAAACTCATCTCGAAGAGGACCGAAGGCGAAAACATGGGAACCAGGAGAAACACGTATTCGACATCCGGGTTCTGGCTGAGTGTCTCCATCACTTTTGTTGGCTGCTGGAGATGCTCCAGTACTCCAATCATCGTCACGACCTCTGCGTCCGTGGTCGCCGCAATCTCGTATATCTCGGGCGACTCGATCAGGTTGATATCCATCCCCTCGTTCATCTGTTGGGCGAATTCAACCTGGTTTGCAGAGACCTCGAATCCCGAAACAGTGTCGGCACCGAGTTCTTCCAACGCGGCGATCATATAGCCGCTCCCGGCCCCCAGATCAGCGTACTGTAGCTCTGCTGGCGTCTCACCCTCCTCCTGAAGCGCCTCGAAGACGAACTCCGCCTTCGGAATGTATATATTTTCTAACCGTGAGTCGTATCGCTCCCGATCATCCTCTCGATACTCTTCGCCGTAATCTATCTCGTCATCGTCTTGTTCGTCTCCTTCCGAATCAGTGTATAGATATGTAACAAATTCATCAGTATCTTTGTACACACCGTTTAGTTGTCCACACTGGCCACACAGAACATAGCCGACATCCATCTTCGTAAACGAGGGATTGGACGAATCTATGTCGGAATCACAGATTTTACAACTCTCTCGTTTGGGCTGTGAGGCATAGAAATCCGCAATCTGCTTTCGTTTCGACAGTAAACTGTCGTTGTTCTCCCAAAAATGACACTTGTGTTCCAGAAGGGGCCCGATTGATTTCCCGAATTTTTCCATGCAAACCACCGTAGGGGTATACTTAAAAATAATGCGCCTTGTACGGTTGCATTCAGAGACGAATTACAAGCTCGTAGAGTATTTGAGGCAGGGATCCACGGCGTTAGCCGTGAGATAGCTTACAACTTCGATTTTAACGGTAAAAAGCATCGAGGTTGGAACACTGGTACAGATGTTTTCAGAGAGATAAAGCACCGAAATGTCTCTCAAACTGTTTAGCTATGCCACGGCAGCGACAGTCAACTACTGGGCCGGATCGGTCAGTGTCGTCCGGAATCACTGGCTCTGAACATGGTATTTAAAATCTCCCGACGACAGAAAGAAGGTTTAACGTCACTTCTCTCGGAGAGTGACGTATGCAGACGCTTCTGATCGGTCTCGACGCCGCCTGCTTCCCCGTCGTCGAGCCGTTGTTTGCGGACGGCGACCTCCCGAACCTCGAAGCGATCTTCAAGGCGGGAGCCACCGGTGGGTTGGAGTCACAGATACCGCCGTGGACCGCCAGCGCGTGGCCGTCGCTCTACACCGGAATGAACCCCGGCAAACACGGCGTGTTCGACTTTCTCCGCTTCGAGGGGTACGACTGGTCGATTGTGAACGCGACCGACGTTCGACAGCGAACGCTTTGGGAGTACGCCGACGAGGCGGGGCTGACGAGTGTCGTCGTCAACGCTCCGGTGACGAGTCCGCCCGCCGATATTTCCGGGGCGATCATTCCGGGCTATCTGGCCTCCGAAAACCCCACCTGCCAGCCGGCGGGGATTCTCGATGACGTGCGAAACGAGATCGGCGACTACCGCGTCTACGCCCGGCGGGAAACCGCCGAAGACGGGGGAGACAAACGGTTTGCGGACTATCTCGAACTCGCCCGGATGCGCGGCGAGGCGTTCCGGTATCTCGCCGACCGCTTCGAGCCGGCGTTCGGCTTCATCCAGTTCCAGAAAACCGATGCCGTCTTCCACGACTATCCCGGCGACCACGAGAAAGTTCGGGAGATCTACCGGGCCGTCGACGAGCAGCTTGGCGCGATTCTCGACGACTGTGATCCCGAGACGGTCATCGTGGCCAGCGACCACGGGATGGGAGAGTACGAGGGTTGCGAGTTCCGGGCCAACCAGTTCCTCCACGAGCAAGGCATCGTCGAGACGACGACCGAGGGCCACGGCGTCCCCTCGTGGTTCCAGATCAAGGACGAACAGCTCACCGAGAGTGACGAAGACACGTCTGACCATCCGATACTGGAGCGGCTGGCGACGACTGCCGCGAGTGTTGGCCTCACATACCAG
>JAQCMZ010000482.1 GCA_028274825.1 Haloferacaceae archaeon | reverse complement strand
CTGGTCAAGTCCAGTTAGGTTGTTGCGCGACTCCCAGGAATATATATCGTCGAGTTTACTTTTTTGTGTGCCAGTGTCGAAGATTTCACTGAAGACATCATCCATCGCCTGTGCTGCTGCTTTCTGGGCTGTCGTCGGATATAACGCGATATCAAAGCCGATCTCGTCGAGTTCGGCCGCCGAGAGGAGTGGTGTTTTGCCTCCTTCAACCATGTTCGCGAGGAGCGGTGTGTCGGGGAAGGCGGTGGCGACTTCTTCCAATTCTGCACGGGTTGCCGGCGCCTCGATAAACAGCACATCGGCGCCAACATCGCGATACGCGCGGCCGCGGTCAATCGCTTCGGCGAGTCCGTACTGTTGTCTTGCGTCTGTCCGAGCGACGATGACGAGGTCCTCGCGAGCGTCGGTCGCCGCATCGAGTTTCCGTTCCATCTCTTCAGCCGGGATAACGCGCTTCCCGTCGAAGTGCCCACACTGTTTGGGAAACTGCTGGTCTTCCAGATGGATTGCCGCGACCCCGGCTGTCTCGTATCGCTGGACAGTTCGACGAACGTTCAGCGGGTTCCCGTATCCCGTATCTGCGTCACAAAACACCGGGACATCGACTGCCTCTATGAGCGTCTGTGCCCGATCGACCATCTCGGTCATCGTCGTCAGCCCGACATCGGATTTACCGTGGACGCTCGTGGAAACAGCCGAGCCACTCATATACACGATCTCGCCGCCTGTCTGTTCGATCAAACGGGCTGACAGGCCGTCGTAGCCACCGACCGCCGGTAAGATACCCTCTTTCTCAACGAGTTCACGGAACTCCGATCCTGGACTCATGATCAATCTCACGCGATGACCCGAGATAAAATTAATGTATAATTACAATCATGATAATCTGGACATACTGCCCGGTTAGCTCGCTCTGACAGGCCACAACTCACAATCGACGGTGCTTCCAGAAGTGGCAGTGGGCGCGATTTCGTCTCGAATGTCTGGGTCTCGTCTGAGCAACGTTCACGGAGGCGGTCACCTGGTCGACACAGACGACATAGAGAGTGATGCATTCAACGGCGGTGATGGACGCTCAGGGCGAAAATCGACTGCGACGAACTCCTCTGACAGGATCGGTAGGTGGCCGGCGCAATCAGCTTGCGCTCTCTCGGCTAATCTGCCACTGGGATAATACTCACAGCTAAAAAAGCGGCCGATTCGGTTTACACGGTTCGACTGCTCTGCCAGCGCAGGGAATAAATTGCCTCGGGGTCGCCCCCGGGGTTTCTTTCTTTGCCGACAGACCGTATCGCGGCACTCACTCCGTGAGAGTGACACCACAGCGGGTCCGGTCTCCACGAGCGATGATTCGGAGCGTCCCACCCCGATATGGAGTGGAACGGACGGGGTGTCTGCCCGCCCGTGATAGTGGACTCGAAGCCAGCCACACCGGCTTTCGCTGGCTAAATTTAGCACTGTACTGTAGTAAATAGTACTGTGAGTGGCGGAACATCTCGGCTTCACTCTGCCAGGCAGTCGTTTTGCACCATCTGTACAGGCGGGACAAGGCGACTGTACCGGGGCTTGACCCCGGGGTGAATTCACACTGCTGCTCGTTCGATTTGAGCCATACTCAGCGGACAGATACTTTATTCACTCCACTAAATCACGAGATGCTATGAGTACTGAACCGAGCGGTGGCCAACCGCTCTCTGATATCACGGTGCTGGAACTGGGGAATATCGTCGCCGGACCATTCGCGAGTGTAATGCTTGCCGATCTCGGCGCCGAGGTGATAAAGGTCGAACGGCCGGGATCTGGTGATGTCATCCGCGGGGCCGGCGAGACGGGCCCACCGATGTTCGACGCCCTGAACCGAAACAAACGGTCGATTGAATTGAATCTCAAAAACGACGCGGGAAAGCAGGCGTTTTCCAACCTCGCCGACACGGCCGATGTCATCATCGAGAACCTTGGCCCGGGAGTCACCGACCGACTGGGGATCGGGTACGACGATCTTGCCGAGCGCAATCCAGGAATAATTTACCTGTCGATCAAGGGCTTTCTGGAGGGTCCCCATGGAGATCGGGCTGGGATGGACGTCGTCGCGGAGGCGATGTCTGGGTTAATGAGCATGACCGGCGAACAGGGGCGCCAGCCGGTTCGCGTCGGCACCTCGATTGCCGACATGGGCGCCGCGATGTACGGGATCATGGGCGTTCTCATCGCACTCCGAGAACGGGAGCGGACCGGCCAGGGTCGGAAGGTCGACGGACCTCTCTTCGAGGCGGCTGCCTCCTGGATGGGGTACTGGATCACCTACGCGGACCGATACGGTGAGGATCACCCGTCGCTGGGCTCGTCCCACCCCACCTGGTCGCTGTATGATGTATTCCGTGTTGGTGGCGAAGACGCTTGGCTGTTCGTCGGTGTCACAACCGAGCGACACTGGCCTGCGCTGTGTCGTGCGATAGACCGCGAGGACCTGCTCGCAGACGAGCGCTTCGACACAGCCGACTCCCGGCTTGCCCACAAGACTGAATTGACCGAGATTGTTGCCGAGGAACTCCGGCCCCGCGACCGCGAGACGGTTCAACAGAAACTCGAAGCCGAGAATATTCCTGTCGCGCCGGTGAACGATCCGTCAGATCTTGTCGACGACGACCATCTTGAAGCCGTCGACATTATCGCCAAGTTCGACTCGGCCACAGACGGTGAGCAATTGAAAACGGTGATGACACCGGTCTACGGCGACAATATGGCCCCGCAACAGCGACTCAACCCGCCAAAACTTGGCGAACACACGGCAGCTGTGTTCCGTGACGCCGGCGTCAGTGAGGCCGACATCGAAGACTTCCGCGAACGTGGCGCGTTCGGCGACAGCTAGCAGACGCTCTCCGGGATTAGGGTGACTCTTCGACAGCCGCAACGACGACTGCCTTCGCTGTCTCTTTGTTCAGTGGCCCATCTCGCTCCGTGGCAGCCATCCGGATTGCATCACGACCCCGGGTAACCCGCTCGTCACAGGCCTCGTAGCCGGTTGCATCAAGTAGCGCCCGGACAGCCCCGCGACCGGTGCCACGCCCGAACAGCAACTGACGCTCAGCACCGTACCGGTCAGGCGTGAAAGGTTCGTAGGTGCGCGGCTCCCGAAGCATTGCGGCCGTGTGGAGGCCGCTTTCGTGACGATACCCCTCCTCGCCGAGAACCGGAGTCCCCTCGTAGTCGACGTCAAGTACATCAAGCATATCACGGCAGGTGGGGACAAGTTCGGCCAGCTCTGCTGTGACCTCGTTGCCGCGTTCGGTTGCCAGAACAGCAACCTCCTCTAGCGGCGCGTTGCCAGCACGCTCGCCGACACCGCCGATAGTCGCGTCGACACCGTCAGCGCCGGCGGCGACGGCAGCAACAGCATTTGCCGTCGCTACCCCCATGTCGTTGTGAGGGTGGATCGTCACACCGATATCATCACCGACCGCGTCAACGACGGCAGCCGTCGTGTCCCGAACGGTCTCGGGATCGCCGGCGCCGGTCGTGTCCGCGAGTGTGATGTGGCGACCGCCAGCATCACGGATAACCTGTGCCCCTGCGCGAAGGTGTTCGGTGTCCGCGCGCATCGCATCCATCAGCGTCCCCCCAGCCTCGACACCGCCCTTGATGGCACGTTTGATGTTCTCGCGGAGGAGATCCAACGATGCCTCGCGGCTCTTGCCGAGCGCGTGCTCTAATTGTACGTCAGAGGCGTTGACGATAACCTCGATCTCGTCTGGATCGACTTCGAGCGCGGCATCGACATCGGCAGGAACAGCTCGGGCAAGCGCCGCCGTTTGGAGACCCAGTGAATCGGCGTGGCGAAACAACGCCTCCCGTGGCTCTGCCCTCGGGAATGCCACTTCCACACGGTTGACAGCTATGTGAGCCAGCCCGTCGAGGACTCGTTTGCCGGCTTTATCATCGATCTCTACTCCTGGCACCTGCGACCCCTCCCGAAGCGTCAGATCCTTGAACTCGATAGGCATGGGTTACGATTTGGCGGTCATCATGTTAGAGTTTCGTCGACCGACAGAGGGTCCCAGCTGAGATGCGCCGAGAACCTCCAACAATATGTGTTCGGCTGGCTAAGTGAACTGCGGCTGAAAACCTGTCTCTCTCGGCCGCGAGAACCCACCCACAGGTATCCCCGGACCCGCAGTTGCCCGGGTTGGTGAGGCCATCTGTCTCATCTGGTGCGCTGAAGAGACACGCAATCCCAGTCATGCCGACCAGCGTCCTGGGCATTCTCCCGTCGATTACGACAGCTCTCACCGCCTCACACGGACGACAGGCAGAGTTTACTCCTGAACGCGGATCCAACTCGATAATAATACTTTCCAGACGCTCAATCAGCACACACGAGGATAGCTCACGTCGGATCATACCTCCCAACAGAGTGCAAATAGTTATCACAAGAAAACCGGGTGTTTCTACCATGCAACGTGTCAACCCAGACCGTCTCAAATCGTTTGCTGCCGGTATCATGCAGGCAGTTGGTGCGCCAGGCGCGACAGCGGCTGATATCGCTGACTCACTCGTCGGGGCTGACCTCCGCGGCCACGCCTCTCACGGCGTGCTACGGCTCGACTACTACCGTGGCTTTGTCGAAGAGGGTGTTATCGACCCAGAAGCGATGCCGACCGTCGTGAAAGATGAGGGATCTACTGTGCAGTTGGACGGCCGGAACGCGTTTGGCCAGGTCGTCGGCCGCGAGATAGCGGCCCAACTCGTCGCGCGAACCGAGGCTCACGGCGTCGCGTCGGTCGGCGTCCGGGACGCGACACACATCGGGCGCGCTGGCGAGTGGGCCGAGCGCGTCGCACGGGAAGGATATGCCGTCATTGGGTTCGTCAACACCCAGGGCGGCGGCCAGCGCGTTGCACCGGCCGGGTCTACGTCACGGCGGCTCTCAACGAACCCTATCACCGCTGGATTCCCAACGTTTGATGCGCTTCCACACGATGTGATTCTCGACATCGCCACGAGCCAGGTTGCTCACGGCAAACTCCGGGAACGGAGCCACAGCGGCGAGGCGATTCCCGAAGGCTGGGCGGTCGACGCAGACGGGAATGATGTCACCGATGTGGAGCAATTCTACGAAGACGAGGCGGCGATTCGGCCGTTGGGCGGCGCCGTCTCCGGGTACAAGGGATTCGGGCTCGGTGTCGTTACCGAACTCATCGCCGGGTGCCTCGGCGGTGGCGATGTCGCCGGTATGGCAAATCCAGACCACTCAAACAACGCGGCAGGCTTTCTCGCGGTTGATCTCGAGCGATTTCTTCCCCCGGCGGCAGTCGAGCGGCGCGTCTCAGCATTTGCCGACCATCTCGACAGCAGCGACAACGTTGTTTCTGCGGGAGACGGCGCGAAAGGCCAGAACCCACAGATTCCCGGGGCACCCGAATACGACGCCCTCACCCGGAACCGGGAGGCAGGTGTTCCTGTCGACGACCGACTCGCAATCTCACTTTCCGAGTTAGGCGATCAACTGAGCGTTGAACCTCCGGCGGCGCTCCGAGACGAATCTGCGTGAGTTGGCCATCTGATCCCTCACGCTCGTGATCGGCAGGTAACGAGTGAAACGACAGCGAATTCGGCCGTATTCGGCGGTGACGGCGGCTCAGACTGACCGAACAGAAGCCCGCTTGAACGGACACAATCACTCTCGGGGGACACTCATCGGCGAACACACAACAATCACCACGGCCTTAGACATCGATCTGGCTTGACAAAGACGGCGGGGAATTAGACGTTTCAGGCTTGGGACCTGCTGCCCGCTGGAGTTGGAGCTGGATTTTTGCGGTATTGCTGTTACTGGTTGAGACTTTTTTATCGGTCGCGATAGCTCACGGTGAGATCCTGTCGGAGTACAGACCGTCAGGGCGAGTCGGCTATTCTGTCATGACAGTCACGTGCCCGTCGTAGTTCAGAATGATCTCTTGAGTGTCGTCGCCGAAGATTGCCTTGCCCGTCGGCGACCGCTCGCGACCGCTAATAAACACGTGGTCGCAATCGTTGATTCGAGCTTCGTCAATGATTGCGTTGACACGATTGCCCACGGCGCCGATTGCCTCCCACTCGATATCGGTGCCGCCGTCGGCGAGGACTTCTTTAGCGACATCGTTCGCGAAGTTTTTCGCCCCTTGGCGGGCCTGACCAACGCCGTAGGAGACTTCTGCGTCCGGGACAGCCTCCAGATCAGCCCGCTGTTCGTCGTACTCTCTCTCGGTCGTGACGTGAATCACAAACAAATCGGCGCCGACACCTGCCGCAAGTTCGCCTGCCTCTCGGATGACGGACTTTGCCGCGTCGCTCGTTCCGATAACTGCGAGTGCACGGTCCATATGACCACAGAGGTGCGTGTCCAGGTAAGTATTCGGCCGGTCAGGTGGGCGATGGTCGCTTAGTTGGCGCCGTAATGAGAGTGATCTGTCTCGTGTCAGAGATCGCAACCGCGATCTGTGCCCGGGCCGGTGACAACGAGAGAAAACGCCCGGGTACCAGTTATCAGGTCGGGTTCCAGCCGGCGAACTCGTCGCCGTCTTCAATCCCCACGCCGAGAGCGCCGATGATCATGTTGAGTCCGACATAGCCGGCGGCCGTCGCCGCTACGCCGACTATCGTCTGGTCATCGAACCGTTCGGCCATGGCCTCATGAAGCGCGCGCGTCACCCGGTCGCGAGCCACGGCACGACTGTACGCGATTAGCGCCTGCTCGTCGGCCGGGAAGTTGGACCGGTCGTCACGGCCGATAGCAGCGATCTCGGGTCGTGATAGGCCGGCGTCAGTCCCGACGTTGACGTGCTGGTGCCACTCGTATTTAGCGTCGGCCTCTGAGGCCGTCGTGAGGATGACAATCTCGCGCTGTCGGTCTGAAAGACCAGAATGGCTCCAGAGCGCCCCGAGAAAGTCCCGGAGACCGGCGAGCACGTCTGGGTTATTCCCGACAGCGCTGTACACGTTCACTAACTTACCGGGCTGCAGTGACGAGACAACGAGGTCCTGATACGGTGAATCTAGCTGCTCTTGCGTGACATACGGTACGTGTGCCATGATACATCAACACAAGCCACCGGATTAATTTGTTTGCTTGTATATGTGGATTTGTGGGGAAGTGGGGCGAGGAGAAGCGACGACAAGACGAGACTCACGACTTGCGCCGTTGGGTGAATCAGACGACTCCAGGAGCAACCACTCACAATCGTCTCTTCGGGTGTTCAGTCCGCTGAGTCGCTGAATCCCGGCTACATTCTCTTCGTGGGATAGCTGTTGGCGATTCGATGTCCGTGTGCGGGCTGGAGCGTGCAACTCAGCGTTCTGCAACAAACCTGTGCGGTTCGTGTCTGATTGTGGGTCAGATTGTCACCTACTGTGAAGCCGCCGAGAGGTCCAACTCGTGTGTAGACCTATCGAGTGTGTGTCAAGCAGTGTGGCATATTGCCGCAAGGCGCGAGTAACTTCCTGTCTGGTCTAAGCGACTTATACGAACGACGGTTAATATCTCATAACGGCGGGAACAGAATGTTGTTGTCGTCGGTTGCGGAATGGCCGGCCTCGCGGCCGCGATTCGTGTAGCCGAAAACAATGCTGATGTAACGGTACTGGAGAAGACGCGACCGGACAAGAAAGGCTGGCAGACCCGCTACACAGAGTCGTTTTGCGTGCCGTCGACAAACTGCGATATCGCCGACCAGGGATATGAGTTCGACGTGCCGGATTATACGCGGAACAGGCGCAATCCCACTTCAGGCCGTGGATACGCGCCGTCACACTCGGAGACAACTGCCAGTTGTGACTGCCCGTTTCGAGTTTCCAATACAACCAGTTACTCGACAGGCCGCCGTATGTAACCGCAGGAACCGGTTG
>JAQCMZ010000475.1 GCA_028274825.1 Haloferacaceae archaeon | reverse complement strand
TACCGTTTAAACTGTATCAGACGTCTCTGTGGTGAATCTCCACCGGCAAACTACTCATCCGTGAAGTGGTGGGTGTCCACTATTCACTTGTATGAACCCCCTTCAGCGTAGGGGAGCGGGTGGTCGATAGCGGGAACACCCATGTGACTGACACAACCAGCAATCAGACATCGAGCACAACGTAGGCTCGCCACACGGTGTCTTGTTCCTGTATCCGCATATCGGAGTAGGTGACGGCTTTCACGTCCCGTGCGACAACCTCATCTAACGGGACTCCCCGAGCGCTCGCGGCGGCGATCCAGTCGCCACCATCACGGGTGACGGTGCAGTCGTGATCGACTGGGAGCACCAGCCGGACATCACGTTCGTAGATCAACCGGTCGAGATAATCGAACAGAAGTGCCTCTTTGTCAGTCGTCTGCTGGCGGACACTGAATCGTTCGCCGGTGTCGGGGATGTCGTCACACATCGCGGCGGTCAGTCCCTCCGCAATCGCGGCAAACGCCTCCCCGAGGGTTTGACCCGTCGCCTCAACTGCCACGTCAGCAGTGTGCTCTCGAAGGGTGTAATTTGGACGGGTCATACTCAGGTAACCGCGCTGCCGAGTGAAACGACTGACGGGTTCACCCGCGCGAATATCTCGAGTGACTCACACGTCAGTGGTGATAGGCTGAGTATCGTCACCATCGTGAGTGGGCAGTGGTGACAGTCAGCCCTCACAAGGGTGTGTGGACCGTGAAGTTATTATCACGGCGCCCATTGTATCAGCCAGTGAGCGTCACGGCTGAGACACTGGTTGACCCACCAGGGGACTCCAGTCACGTCACGGATGCGTGGGAACTGAAAGAGCGGATTCGACGGCAAGACGACGTTCTGAAGCAGCGACGCGGGTTCTTTACCGACGCATATCGGCGAGCCAAATGCCAACTCCTCATCGAAGACGACACGCTCGTTGCCTTCGCCTCGGTCAGGCGAGACGGATACATTCTCTTTCTCGCGGTGGCCCCACGATGCCGGGGTCGAGGCTACGGGGAGCGACTCGTAGCCGAGGTTGCGAACGATCATCGATCTATCACCTGTCACGCCCGGTCGACAAATGAAGGGGCACTCGGATTCTATGAACATCTCGGGTTCGAGGTGAAGCGCCGAATCGATGGCTACTATGAGGACGGTGGTGACGCGTACTATCTGAAACTCGGTGAAGACACTCTCCGGCAACGACTCTCCGATTTCGTCAGGTAACACGCTCAGCAGAACGTATCTATGTGTCCGCTTGCGGGGGCGTGACAGAACGCATTCACACACGGCGACGCAACCGGAAAGCGTCCACGTCACGAGCAGGTTAAGCGGAGACCCCGAATATTCTCCAGCAATCTCGGTCATCATTCCGATCATGTCTCTTTCGGCGGGACCCCTGCGACAGATCCGTTTCGAGATTGAGAGTAGTATTTCGTGTCTTCAATTGATAGACACAGTCTTTTCAAGCCGACAGGAGTAAATCACGCGTTTGCTAAATCCAGGCGATGGATCGTCGTCTCTTATTTATCGGACTCGCGATTGCCGGCGTGTCACTTCTGGCAGTCGGAATCGTCGTGGCGGCGTTTGTCGGTGTCGACGGAGGCGGCTCGGACTTCGAGGTAGTCTGGGAGTCCGAGGCGGCGGCTTCCTATCAGCAGTCGTATCACAATGTCGTCGTCGCTGACACTGCCGGTGGTCCCGTCGTCGCGGTTCCAGCGGAGGGTGACGGGTTTGCCGAAGGTACCTGCGGGCTTGCCGGCTACTCGGCTGACGGCGACCGACTCTGGACGACTGCTCTCGCATCGGATGCATGCACACCGCACGGTGTTGGTCGCACCACTGCGACCACAATCGACGGGAATCCGACACTTCTCGTGACGACTGAGGAGAGTGAGATTATCGGACTTGTTGCAGCATCCGGAAAAATCCAATTCCGAGCCGCTCTCGCCGAGACAGCTGTCTCACAACCAGCCACAGGTGACGTGACCGGGGACGAACGGCCAGAGATACTTGTGACAGACTTCGGAGGCACCGTTCACGCAATCGATACCGATGGGAACACGGTGTGGACTCGCTCACTGAACGGAACCATCTCTGTCGGCCCATCGGTCCGTGATATTACCGGTGACGACACGGTGGAAGTCGCGGTTGCGACTCGAGACAGTGATACTGGCCGTTTGACGGCTCTCGACGCCGACGGTGACATCATCTGGCGCCAGGAAACCAACGGACTACCCGGGAGGATGACAGCCGCAGAGAGCCGCGGCCGTCCGGTGCTTCTCGTCGGTGAGGGGGCTGGAACGGTCGCGGCCTACGACGCGACCGACGGTGAACGGCTTTGGGAGGCCGTCCTCCAAGACTCCTCGCTCCAGCTCGGTGACGCCTCTGAGGGTCGCATCCTGCTCGGAGGTGACGGGAAGGTCTGGGCACTGGATTTGGGAGACGGAAATGTGGCGTGGAATCAGGGGATCGGCGGTGATGATGATATTGTGACAGAGCCCGTGCTGGGACCTGCTGGTTTGGCAAGCGCTGACGTGGCGATTGCGGCTCGTGATGGTACAGTCGGGACCGTCTCTGTCGCGACAGGCGGTGTAGACTCTATCGGCACACAAGAGAGCGGCTTCGAAGCCCGGCTCGCACGGGCCGATCTCGTGGGCGACAACCAGACTGAACTCATTCTGTTACGCGCCGATGGAACTGTCATCGTTCTCCAATCGGCCGGTTAGCACTATCGGAGGTGTTCAGCCCCCGCGAGAAGCCAACAGTGGTCAGCAACGCGAGTCGGGGGAGCCGTTCACTCCGGATCTGTCCGTTCCAATCGCCCTGACTCTCACGGCGAGACGAAGCGGATACGTATCGTCGACGCAGGAGATAATTGACGGCGAGACACAGTGAACCGCCTCAGGGTCAAGCCCCGAGGCACTCGGCCTGCTCCGCCTGTAGAACCTCACTCGGTCACAGAGATCGACTCCCAGCGCCGTCTCGTTCATCTCATATGATGGAGACAAGTGAAACTCCCAACCTCTGAAATTGCACGTCTGCTCGACTACACTCACGATCTCCATTCAGAATCGTTTATTCGAACCCCCAGAACCTCACTGCCCGCGAGAGTTGGTGTGTCGGGAGTCACCTTCACAGGGAGTCGAGCCGGGTGGAAACGGTCCCATGTGAGTCACTATCGCCAAGTGAAAAACAACTGTAACGCTAGAAGGGCGCGTTCTCAGAGGTCTTAGTCTTCGTCTGTGTACAGCCAGCTCTCATCAATTCGGCTGTATTCCAGCAGCTCGGTCTCTTCGAAGAACAGCTGGATTTCCCGTTCGTTAGAGCCGGGATCCTCGTGATCTGAGGCGTGAATGACGTTCCGCTCGAGGTCCAGCCCGAGATCCCCACGAATCGTCCCGGGAGCTGATTCGGCGGGATCCGTCTTTCCGACCATACTGCGCACCTGGCGAGTCGCGTCGGCACCCTGCCAGACCATCGCGAAGGCCGGTCCCGAAGTGATGAACCCGACGAGCTCGTCGAAAAAGTCCTTATCGGCGTGTTCAGCGTAGTGTTCGTTGGCGAGGTCTTCGTCAATCTGGATGAGTTTCGAGCCGACCATCTTCAGCCCACGCTCTTCGAACCGAGAGACGATCTCGCCGATCAGGCCTCGCTGGACGCCATCAGGCTTGATCATCACGAACGTCCGTTCGTCGTGACGACTCACTCCTCGCCACCACCGTCGTCTTCCGGCTGGCTTGCCGATTCCTCATCGACAGCCGACTCCGCAGGCTCCGAATCACTGCCGGACGCTTCGACCGACTGAGAGTCGGCGCTGTCTCCGGCTTCCTGGCCAGCCTGTGTCCACTCGAGGTCACGCGCCTCGCGGCCCATGAAAAAGTTCTTTTCAGCTTTCGAGTCCTTGAAGTGGAGCACTGTGCCGTCGGTTCGGACGTACATCGTCCCTGTCCCCGGTTCGATTTCTTCACCGGTGTAATCGCAGCTGCGTTTTTCGACCATTATCGTCCTCCGATAGAGTCTGCGTCACGCTGGGTTTCCCGAAGCTGGAGTACGTCTCCTTCTCGAACGGGACCCAGGACATTTCGCGTGATAATACGACCCTGGTTTTCGCCTTTCTGGATCCGACACTTGACCTGCATGGCCTCGCCGTGCATACCAGTCTTGCCAACAACTTCGATTACTTCTGCGGGCGTCGAGTCGCCAGTGTCTTCTTGTGCGCTCATGAACCCTTATCGAAGCTCCTCGACCTTCTCGGCGATGTCATCGACATCGTCGGACGCATCACCGGCGTCGGTAACGCCGGCGGCGGCGCTACCGACTGTCAGACCCGCGGACATCCCGATGTCGTCTTGTGTCTCAACGAAAACGACTGGAATCCCTTTTTCATCTGATAGTTCCGGCAGATGCATCACGATCTCTTCTGGCTGGACGTCTTCGGCAACTAATACGAGGTCCGCGTTTCCTCGCTCGACCGCCTTCGTCGTCTCGTTCGTCCCTTTCTTTACCGTCCCTGTATCTCGAGCGACCTCGAGTGCCTCGAGTGCCCGCTCTGCAAGGTCAACTGGAGTTTCGTAGTCTACGTATACTGCCATTGTGAATACCTGTCCCAACCACGGGCTCGCGTGTTTGCGCCGGTGGAAGGTCCCTGACGGCGCGCACGTCATGGCCCGGATGGGTTCTACTGCCAGATTGACTCGGGCCATATAAAAGCGCTTTCAACTATCTTCGCGTGAAGTCGCTTTGCTCACAGAGCGATCAGCGAGAGCGAGGAGCATCGATCAGACACGTGTGAGCGTCACCCGTGTTTAGATACCAAACGTTGCACGGAGCATATCGCGTGTCCCAGGGCCGAGTCCGACCGCTAACACCGTCACGACCAGCATCATGGTGAATCGGGGGTCATCCTCGAAGACAGTCTCATCAAACACCCACACGACGAACAGTGCGGCGACGACTTTGACGAGTAGGAACGGCCACGCAGTTCCGATTGCCGCCGATACCGCTGCCGGTTGAACGGTCTCTGTGACAGAGATCACCAGCCGATTGACGACGTGTTTCGGGATATATTCACCCGGGAGTCCGAGCGCTCCCGCCCAGTCGAGACTGAGCACGTTCGCGACACCGTCGACAGTGTGTCCCCAGATAATCACCGCTCCCATGAACCCCGTTCCGGCGTTGATCCAAGGAGCAAACCGCTGTGTCCCGACCCACGCGATTGCTGCAATTACGGTGGCACCACCGACGATAGCTGTCGGAACGACCGGGTGGAATCCGAGGTACTCCGTCGTCACCGCGAGCCAGCCGAGAGTCCCGACTGACACGATCAACCCGAGCGTCCCGACTCCCGCCAGGGGGTACTCGTATCGAGACACTAGTCCGGCACGAGCAGCGGTGATACTCCCAACAAATGCCGTGAGCGCGATTGCAAACACCGTGAAGTAGATGAACGGACTGATGATAAGCGCAGTCCACGGGAGTGGGAGAAGGCTGACCCCCTCACGAAGAAGTTCTACGTTTGCATCCTCGACGGTACGGAGAGCGCCTCCAAACAACATGAACGGAAATAGCGCATAGAAAAACCCTCTGTCAGTACCGGCGTCTAACCGCTGAAGAAGAAACACTACGCCGAACAACAGCAGAAGCAACACTAATGCATAACTCACCGTCGAGACGGTCGTATATCCCGGCTCGGCGACGGCCCCTGCAGCGCCGGAACAGTCCACCGTCGACGCACCCATCCGTGTCTGGCCGTCGGCTCGGATCGCACAGACTGCCCCATTGGCGTCGGCGATGACAGGTCCCCAGAAATACCGCCACAAAAATCGATCCCACACGAGTCGTGGGAATGCGAGCGCGCCTCCGACTAGTGCGGCCGCGATTGACACGACGGTCGCGACCCACGCAGTCTCTAGCGGAATTCCGAACCGCTCTTTCACACTACTCATATCAAAATTTCTGTACGTCGCTGAATTGAGCGTTCCGATTATGAACCGAGAGTCGGGGCGGCTGTCTCGGGGGCGTGGCCTCCGAGTAACTGCCTGGGATGCAGTTGTCTGAGTCTTCCCGTACACGACAACGACTATTTGCCGACATAACGTGTGCAGGTGTGAGATTCTCGGCTCCTAACAGATTCGTTTGAATCGGGCTAGTCCGCAGAAAGCACCTCCTCACCGGGGTCCATGTGTGCAGAGCTCGCCCCGGAAGTTTCGTCTGACTCGTCGACAGCGCTCTTCTCAACGGTGAGCGGTTGTCTATTGACCAGCTCACACTCGAATCTTGGGTGTTCGACAAAGTGCCGGATCAACAAATGACGGCGAGCTCCTGTCAGTCCGCTCCTGCCGACGACATTGGCGGTAAACTTTCTTGGAAGGCGGTCGAAAAGCCGCTTCAGCTTTTTGAATGAGTCGAATACTTTCCGGTGGCCAGAAGAATCAGCGTGACGCCGCTCTATCACGTAGGTTCCATCTTCACGGTACTCACAGGCAGTGCGAAGAAACTCCTGCCGTTCGGTTAAGGCTCCAGTAAGCCCGTCGCGGAGTTGAACGGATTCCTCACGCGTGAGTACAGGTTCCTCGCCTCCGAGGGTAATAACTACACTTCGACCGTCGGCTGTGTCATTACAGTCGACGAATTTCTCGATCAGTCGTTTTGACACGACTTCCTCTATCCTCGTGTGCGTTAGTACACATGTCACGAACTTGTCTGGCATTCAACTTAATTCCGGCGGTGATGCAGATTCACTCGATACTGAAAAGACCCGATTCCAAGACTGACCGACTCCGGCAGTAATCCAAAGAGGGCATGAACTCTTGTCACCCCCAACCACCCCAGAAAGTAACAGCGCCACAGATTAGAGGTCAGACACCTCGATGTCCGTCTCCAGGAGCCTTCCCAACGGAGCAAGGCACATGCGCAACTTTCCACCGACGCTTGACATCCTCCCCGCCCTAAAGGGCGAGGATTCCCGAGCGGTGGGATATTAGGGTTCGCAACCCACCTGTTCCCTCGGGTGGAACGACCCAGAGGTGTGGTTGAACAGGGAGGCTACTGGCCGTGCCAAACGACCGTTACTCATATCCTCTGTGGGGGGATTCTGAGTTATCTGTCTGCGAATATTCACCGCACCATTCACGTCCGCGTTCATCGTCGCACCGCACGACTCACAGACGTACAAACC
>JAQCMZ010000467.1 GCA_028274825.1 Haloferacaceae archaeon | reverse complement strand
ACCGTATATACAAGCGTCGGCGCACTGGTCACGACCCCAGTGTAGCCGAGTGCCCGACAACTGGCGGTTCGAGTGTCCGCCCACACTGGAAACAGAGTGTGGCCCGATGTGGGAATCACACACCAAGCATCGGGCAAATACTCGCAGAGGAAGTCACTCCGAGTCTATCGAAGTCTGCCGGACTCCCCGTGGTCAACACAACACTGGGAATCCAAGCACGACAGACGAGAGGAGTCCTGGGGTGGCCACTCCCAAGAGACTGCCCATCGACCGGTTACACACCGATTCCAACGGTGTGCTCGCGTGGCAGTCTGGACACCTGACACTCCCAATTCAGAGGTGGCGTGGGATTCGGCCGCGGTCACGCGGAGGGGGATGTTAATACCTACTGGTAGGCTTTTAATTTTGTCCAGCGGTCGAATGTTCGGATGGGCGAGTGTTGGCCGTCTGGTTTTTAACACTCGCCGTCCTAAGTTTCGACAAATGGTACTCGGCAAAATCAAGCAAATCCTTGGAATTGATAGCTCAACGGCAGAAAACGAAGATATCGGCACTCAGGTGACCGTCGAGAATGAGGGCGATGAAGTAACTACTGCTGGGGCATCTATAGGGAGCGTCTCCAGTGATCACGACACCAGAGGAGGTGCCGACACAGAGCCGGAAGCCAATAACCAAGACTCAGTAGGGGAATCAGCAGCTGATACGACAGATCCCAACAGAGACGCCGAACCGGAATCGAGTGACTCAGCAGAAGCCTCCGTCGAAGAGATCAAAGGAATCGGGCCTGCCTACGCGGATCGATTGGCTGACATTGGAATCGAGACTGTATCCGAGTTAGCCAGGGCTGATCCGGCGGAAATCGACGCTGAGACGTCGATTGGAGAGGGTCGTGCGAACACTTGGATTGCACGCGCGGAAGGTACCGACGACTAATCTGAATTGATGAGGTATCGAGGCTCGGCGAATCAACACGAGTACTACCGGCGACTATTCTGGTGAGATACCCCTATCGGCTGTCGCGAAATGAGTAACTTCTATCATGTCGATGGCGAGTTGGTACCATCCGACCAGGCAACCGTACACGTCGAAGATCGCGGGTTTATGTACGGCGACGGTGCCTTCGAGACGCTTCGGGCATACGGTGGCGACGTGTTCCGGTGGGAGGCTCACGCTGCACGGCTCGCGGACTCGTGTGAATCGCTCGGACTCGATCACGGACTCGACACAGTAGAGCTGCGTGAGCGAGTCGATGAGACGCTGGCTGGTAACGAACTCCAGGAGGCGTATCTGAAGCTCTCAATCACCCGCGGGAGACAGCCAGGAAAACTTAATCCCGACCCTGACGTTGACCCGACGGTTGTCGTATACGCGTCACCACTGCCACAGGGTGGTACGGCAGGTGAGCAATCTGTCTGGGATAGTCCCGCAACGATACAGACTGTCGACACACGGCGGATCCCCGACGAAGCAGTACCTGCGCGAGCAAAAACGCACAATTATCTCAACGAAATTCTCGCGCGGGTTGAGCTTCGAGGAACGGCAGCTGACGAGGCGCTGATGCTCAATCTCGACGGGCACGTGGCTGAGGCGGCCACGAGTAACGTCTTTTTTGTGCACGACAACGCACTTCGGACACCTCGTCTCCACGGGTCAGTCCTTCCAGGAATCACGAGAGAGACTGTTCTCGATATCGCTGATCGAGAGGGGATTCCGGTCGAAACGGGCCAATACGAACCTGCCCGTCTCAGAGATGCTGACGAGGTGTTTCTCACCAACTCTACCTGGGAGCTGAGACCTGTCGATTCTGTCGACGGCAAAACTATTGGCGACGGGACACCCGAAGGACCGATGACTCGGCTGCTTAGCCGTCTTTACGATCAGCGAATTGACCGTCTTCACTATTAGAACCGGGCTTTGCTCTACAAATCACAAAGCTGCGATTGAGCATCTGGACAGGATACGGCCGAGTGACATCCACTCACGCTTGAGAAGGTGTCTTGCGTGCTGGGACCGTCATGGTAGGGAGTTTGGTTCTGCGGTCGGTCGCTTTGAGTTGCTGCCGACAACTGTTTAGCCGAATCGCCACAACATCTCGTATGGATGACGACCCGGGGATTACCGCGGTGGCTGAGGTGCCGACAGATAGTACCATGCTCGTCACGCTTGAGCGGATTGAGACGGGTGAAACGCTGGAAGCGATTCTGACCAGACTTGGAGACGGGAGCGTCGTTGCGTTCAAAAACCAGTGTCAACACTGGACAGATGTCCAACTGGACCGCGGGTCGGGAGCAGCGATCCGTGACGGACAGGTTCTCTGCCGAAAACACGGTGCTGCATTCCAACTCGAGTCAGGCTACTGTGATTTCGGTCCGTGTGAGGGCTCTACGCTCGTCACTGTCGAGACTGCTGTGGAAGACGAGACGGTCCGGCTCACTGACAGAGATTACGCGTTCGTCAAAACTGGTGGGCTGGACCGTGACCCCGACGATCTGTCGTCAGGAGGACGAATCGGGTTCTGAGTCGGAGTGAGTCGGTGGCCCCGAGTCGTGTGACTCGGTCTCTGAGTCGAACGCGGCTTCGGGCCGTCGTCACCTCGGCAGACAACTGTTTTATTATCGGCGCGTCGGGTTTAGGTATGAACTGTGGGCGGTGTGGAACCCCGTTAGAGAAGCCGGGCGACTACTGTCTCACCTGTGACACCGCTAACACTGACGCCGTTGTGGTCGAATTCGGCTCCGATAGGGCGACGTTGACGATGCTTGAGGAGACAGAGATTCGCGGAGAGACGACTGTCGCTACAATCCCTGAGACAGACACTGACCTCGGGAGCGTCCATTTGCGGAATTTTGCCGGTCGAGTCGCTGACGAAGTGAGACGGAAGCGGCCAGAGACAGTTTATGCTGCCGGGGTCAGAGAGCCGCTGCGAGAAACCCGGGCGCAACTCCATCACGAGTTCTACCGAGTGCCAGACGACGATGCCGTCGAGTGGGTTATCGATCGGCAGGGAGAGCGTGCGCTAGACGTGATTAAGACACCCCCCCGCGAGAAGCTCGGTGGGACACACTCAACACTGATCGGCGGCAGAGAGGGTCGCCGGGCAATCAGCACGGTCGCCGAATATCCACACGTCAAGAAGATCATCCCGGGACCAATCGATGCGGGGGGGACCGGGTCTCAAAGCGGGCTTCGAGCGAAAGTCACCAGGGCTGACGAGAACGGGAACGTCAGACTGCTGTTGCGGGACGGATCCAGCGTGCAAGAAAACCGGCTCGTGACCACGGCGATGGATCGTCAGACGGGCGAACGCGTCCGCGATGAGCTCAATGAGGCTCTCACAGACGCTGAACTCCGTGAAACGTGAACCCAGCAAGATAGTTCCAGTAGCCAACTGCTTGAGCGAGACAGAAACCAGAGCCGTCGTCCATGGCGGAGAATAACAGGTAGTGTGACGGGATACTAGAGGTATCGACCGGGCTTGAGATGCTCGGCTGCGGCAGGCGAGACTCGTAGCCTTTTAGTCTGTTCCAAGAATATTACAAATCACTATGGCTAATAATTCGGGGACAGTCGGCAGTGCTGGCCGATTCGGCGCGCGTTATGGACGAGTATCGCGCCAGCGAGTCAAAGAAATCGAAGCGGATATGCACAATCAAGAGGTTGATGGAGACTCTGTCAAGCGGCTCGCGACTGGAATCTGGCTGAATGAAAACACCGGCGAGAAATTCACCGGTGGTGCATACCGGGCAGAAACCCCCGGCGGCGTGCAAGTCAATCGATCGATCCGAGCAGCACTAGGCGACGAAGAATGACCTACAAGTGTTCTCGGTGTAAACGTGATGTCAAACTCGACGAATACGGTGGCGTCCGCTGTCCGTACTGTGGCCACCGCGTCCTGCTGAAAGAACGCGGTGCTGTCATCAAAACAACCCCTGTAGAGTAGTTTTGTGGGTCTTTTGTCGGCCACACACACAGTTAGATTCCAGTTTGTCTTCGCCGACGAGCACCGCGCCCGCATCGTCTGTGACGCGATTCAGGTCGAGGTGGGCGAGGTTGACGACGACCGCGCCGGAGTCTCAGTGAGCAGGGCCGCTGACACGGTCTCGATCGAGATTCAAGCGGAAGATCTTCGCGCGTTCCGCGCGGGTTGCAACTCGTGGATGCGACTGATCGACGTTGCCGAGACTGTCTCTGCTCTCGATAGCCACACCTTCACCACCAGTGAGTGATAGCAGGACGGGATGGGCCGATATTCGGTACGGATGATCGGGCCGAACTCACGCCAGGAGACACGCCATCGCCCGATTCCGGTGAGCCAAAACCAGCGTGAAACACCCCCCAGAGTCTCCCATCACAGCCGGGGTTCGACGTGGAAGTCGGGGGTTTTTCCCTCCGGCCCGTCCTAAACGAATTATGCAGGGTAATCTGCCGCCAGAAGCCCAAGAGAAGATCGAAGAGCTACAGGATCTTCAAGAGACCGCACAACAGGTCGCCGAACAGAAGGGCCAGGCGGAAGCCGCGCTCAACGAGTCGAAGACCGCACTTACCGCACTCGATGATATCAGCGAGGATTCGACAATGTATCGACAAATTGGCGAAATTCTCGTGGAAGCTGAGTACGAGGAGGCGAACGATGATCTCGAAGAAAAAGTCGAGTCATTAGAGGTACGCGTCGAACAGCTGACCAAGCAGGAAGAACGCGTCCAACAGCAGTTTGAGAGTCTTCAGAAAGAACTTCAGCAGATGTTACAGGGAGCTGGTGGCGGTGGCGGTGGCAGTCCGATGGGTCCCGGCGGACCTGGTGCCGGTGGCGCATAACGGCAATGAGCGACAACACGAACGCATCGCCCGACCCCACCGATCAAGAAGTGGTGCAAACGGCCGCTGAGGCGGCCGAAGGTGTGGTATTCGACCGATACAAACAATCGAGTGTACGAGATCTTGACGTGACAGTTACCTTCGAGAACGGGACACTCGAGGTGGATGTCTATCTTAACCCGCCCGCCACTGCGGAACACGACCCCGATGTGGTTGTAGACGGAGCCGTAACAGCCGCGACAGAAGCGGTCGACGAACTCTTCAATCAGCCGTGAACGACGCATATTCTACCCGATTCCGCTCACAGTTCGTCCGGTAGATGTCCGATTGCTCTCGAAAGTGAGTTCTCCTGACTTGAGCGGGTGTGGGGACAAAAGCCTGATTTGACCGCCCACGACATAGTGAGATATTTGTTGACACCTCATCAGCACAGCCGAGGAGCCACGGAATTTGTGATAAATATATTTCGGGGAGTCAGGCTGGCTGTGTCGGGCAGTGGTGAAGGGGGCTAACCGCTCGATAACGCTCCCTCCGGCGACAGTCCCCACGACGACACAACAGGATCGCTAACCCGGTGGGGGCACTGATGTGTGCGGGTGGATAATCCTTCACACGAACTCAAGGCGAGAGTGGAGGGGATTGTATTCGCCTGCTTCAATCGAACTCGCTGTCATAGACAGGCCACATAGTGAAGCCACACCGCTGTGAGCGGGGTGGTCGCTTCTGCGGCTCTGATAGCACGTGCAAACGCGATATCTCAAAAACTCCTCCCTGCGATGTCAGCAGTCTCGACGGGCGATGTGAGTTGGACTGCCCTGGCTCCGCTCAAGAATACTGAGACGAAATCGAACTGATTGCAGTGGATATCTCGATTGAAGCCAGCAACTGAAGCGTACTCGCCATGGCGGCTCTATTGGAGTCCTCCCAGCGAGTGTCAGTTGATACAGAACCGAGACGATTGGTCAGAGAGGCTCAGGGTAACCAGTCGAATCGGGGCAAAGACAGAACGGGACGGGAGACAAAAAGGAGGAAAACAGAGCGAGTTCATGTCAGTCAGTGACAGCGGTCTGTCTGTCGACTGCCTCCTCGCAGATTGTCAGGAAGTTTTCGAACACTTTCTCCCCCTCATCGGTGTGAGTCACTTCTGGGTGCCACTGGACGCCGTAGAGGTCACGATCGGTATTTGCAAATGCTTCGATATCGCAAACATCTGAGCTCGCTGTTTGAGCGAATCCGTCTGGCACCCGCTTGACTTCGTCGGCATGGCTGGCCCATACACGAGTGCGAGGGCTCAACGAGCCAACGAGTGGATCCTCATCACTGAGGATATCCACCTCGACGTCAGCATATCCACCGTAGTCACCAGCGGCGACTCGGCCGTCCAGTGTCGCAGCAATCACCTGCATACCGAGACAGATCCCGAATACCGGAATATCCAATTGCACGTAATCGGGACACCGGCCGATTCGATCGATCGCTGGACCCCCGGAAAGCACGAGTCCATCAGCTTCCTCCTCCAACTCTGCCGGTGGGGTGTCATTATCGACGATGCCGGTGTCAACACCGATGTCGCGCAATCCCCGCTGCTCGAGGTGCGTGAACTGCCCGTGATTGTCGACCACGAGAATACGAGTCATAGACGCTGTTGTTCGGCTGGAAATAAAACATACCCGGCACGATGCAGATAGCTGTCGTTCGGTTCCGGCCATATTACCGTAGTGTCCACAGATACAGTGCTAATATATAGTATGACCATCAGCTCGTGTGATAGCCGACAGTCACACGCGGGTAACGCAGGCACTGACAGACCGGAGACATAGCACGGGGGCGCATTTTACCAGAAGTCCTGGTGGAGTTGTCGGCCAGGTTCATTGAGTACTGGGCCGGTCACCTCTGTCGTTTCGAGAATGTCGGCCGAGCGGGGTGCCGGGTCACCGCCGGTAAATTCTGCAATCTCGTCGCCGCCGACACTGTAGGTAATTCGCCCGAGTTTTGCGAACCGAAGCCCACCAGCACACATCGGACACGGCTCTGTGCTAGTGTACATGACCGTCTGACGTCGCTGGTCGCGGGAAGACTCCTCGCGTGCCCTGTAGGCAAGATGGAGCTCTGGATGGCGGCGGATATCGTCTTCAGTCACGACCCGATTGGACTCCTCGGCGACGACCTCGTCGTCTCGGACCAGAACAGACCCAAACGGTCGATCACCTCTTTCGACCGCCTTTTCTGCCAGTTCGAACGCGCGTCGCATATGTGATTCGTGGTCGAACTCATCAAACTCCATGTAGTCAGGACACGTCGCTTTCACTGGTAAATGTGCGCTCGAGGTGGACGCGTCGATACCGTCGATGACCTCACTGATGAACGTTTTTCATGCTACGGTATCTTCTCAGATACATGAGCGGCCTCCCAGAGGATTTTGACTGCACGATCACCGATTGGGAGTATGTTTACAGTCTCTGTCGAACCGTCTCTGAGGAGGTGAGGGCAGCCGATTTTCGCCCCGACATCATTGTCGCACTGGCTCGTGGCGGGTGGTTCGGAGGGCGATGTATGTGTGATTTTCTCGGATTAGATGACCTGACAAGTCTGAAACTGGAACACTACGTCGGCGCGGCAGAGAAATCCGATGAGCCGCAGATCCGGTACCCGATGCCTGAGGGGAGTGTCGAGAATAAGAACGTTCTGATCGTTGATGATATCGCCGATACTGGAGAGTCAATCCAGCGGGCAAAAGAACACATCACTGGCCGGGATCCAACCCGCGTGAGAACAGCGACGCTACAGCTATTAGACACCTCACAGTTCGAGCCGGACTTTACCGGCGAGCGACTCGAGGGGTGGACGTGGGTCGTGTATCCGTGGAATTTCATCGAAGACATGGCCGATCTGATTGAGGGAGTCATGCAGAAAGCCGAGGAGGATACGTTCGAACGAGACGCGATTCAACAGTCACTATCGAGACACCACGATATCGACCGAATCGAGATGGAGATTGCCCAGCCTGGCCGACTCGAAGAGGTGCTCACTGAGATGGAACAGCGGGGGGTAATCGAGTCGGGCGGGGAAAACGCCTGGCGGCTGGCTGACTGAACCCGTGTCATGTCTGACCACAACTCAGATTCCGGTCCAAACGCCGATCAGGAAGCAGCAGATAGAGCCGATAGTGACACCAGCGTCGGCACCGACACGGACAACAGCAAGAGAGATTCCTCAGATGTCGCAGATGTCGGACCAGGAGAGTCATCACGGCGAGAACAAGACGCCGGAGACAGTCTCAACGACACACCGAAGTCCGGGCCAGCCAGTTCAGCCGAGATCACAGCGCTCATTGATGCCGTGCAACTGAAAGACGAGTGTCGCACTGGATGGCAACTCCGTGGTGTATCGGAGCCTGAGTCGGTGGCTGCACACTCCTGGGGTGTCGCGTATCTGTGTATGGTGTTTGCCGATCGTGCCACTGCAGATTTCGCGGCTCGCGGACGAAAATTGGATCCAGACCGGGCGGTGCGACTGGCCATCGTTCACGATCTTGCGGAAGCCCAAACGGGGGATATCCCAACTCGGGCAGATACGACAGCTCAGACACCCGCCCCCGAGCAGACACACACTGCCGAGAAGACAGCGATGGACGCCCTGACCGGACCGCTTCCAGATGCGGTCCGGCGGAGTTGGGACGACTACGAACGCCGCGAGTCTCCAGAAGCAGTCTTCGTCAAGGAAATGGATCTCGTAGAGATGTGTCTTCAGGCGCTCGTCTACGAGCGCGAAGACCGATACGACCCCGTCGAGGGGGATCCGGACGCGTTCCAGGAGTACGACGCACTTGACGAGTTCTTCGCGACAGCTGAGCCGCGGCTTCAGACGACACTCGGCCACGAGTTGTTCGGGCAGATTCAAGACCGCTACGAGGCCGCGCGGTCACACACCGACAGCCAGTAATCGAATCGTGGGTTCGTAACTGTTCTTCAATTCAGTCGCGGTTGGGAGTATTCAGCTATATTCAGGAGTTCTATCTAAACGCAACATACTCGTGAACACATTCTGGAGCTTCCTGATTCGATGACGCGGGTTGTATCCACTGCCTCTCGCTGAGGTGTGAACGGAGGGAGCGCAGTCTGCACAGGCGTTGATTCGGAGTCTCCCGCCCGTAACTGCTTGAATCCACGGCCGAGCGACAGGATTCGACGAGCGGTCGTCAGACCCAGCTGTCTCAGAACTGTTTGCCGTCACTCACTGCGACACGACGAGAGACGGATGGATGGACTGGATCACACTCACGGTAGTGACACGGGCCAGCAGTCGCCCAGCGGGAGTATTACAAAGTACATCCTCACCAGTACCACTGACTACGGTCAAATACTGGTAAATACTCCTGAAAATCGAAAGGGTGTTTCGTCTTAGCGGTGGGGATCACTCGGCCGCGTCTGCGAGTCGCTCCCGGAATTGTGCGATATCGACATCTGCCCACGTCTCAAGATCATAACAGACGTCTAACAGCGTCTTGATACGAGAGCCGTCTCCTGCAGTGATTGCGTCGACAGCCTCGGTAGCGAGCCGCGACTCGACTGCAGCAGCAGCCCGCTCTCGATTGACCTGCCGTTCTGGAATCGAGAGGATGTGTGGGAGATCCTCAGCACCCTCTGGAAATGACGGGAACGCAACTGGCCCGACGATGAGATATCGGCCGCTCGTTGAGACGGCTCGTTGGGTTGGTCGCGAGTCTACGTTCGCATCCGGGTCAGGTCTCGAACCCAGATCTGTGGCAGTCTCGTCTCCAAGAGAGTCAGTATCGAATCCATCGACAAGACTCGATTCGTCGGGGGTCGTATCAGCGATGCCTGTTGGATCCGTTCGATTGGTATCTGCCCGCGAGGGTTCGCCAGCGGCTCCGATAGCCACTCTTCGGACTTCGACGAGAATGTATCCCGAGATTGCCTGCTCAATGGCAGTGGCGACTGCTTTCTCGTTTGCGTTCTCTCCGTGTTTGAACGCGAGTTCGTCCAGAGCGTCTGCCAACTCTCTGGGTGTGATGGCCCCGAACAAATCGACGATCCCGGCGAGTTCATCCGAGGTAGTGATCCCAGACAGATTGTGCGTCACAATCGGTGCAGACGAGCGGGATCTACCTAACTCCTTGCCAGAGTTGTGAGGAGACTGTCTCGGGATGTGCCACTCGCAGTCATTCACACAGCATATGGAGAACGGCAATTCTCGACAGCAATCTCTCTGAACCAACCCCGAGGTCAAGCCCTGGGGCAGTCGCCTTGCACCGTCTGCAGAAGAGTTTCCCCGACCGCTCATCATCCCACTTAGAGTCTAAAATAGTCCTCAGCGGCCAGTTCGCTCACAGTAGCAGGTGAGCCGAGATGCTGCGCAAAACTACGTCCCTCGAGAGTTCGTGAGTATCAGTGTCTCATCGACATCTCATCGACAGTAGCAACCATCAGGCGGGTCAGTTATCGAGGCGACGATCACACGGGCCGACCTCAGTGCGTGCTCACACGATTCGACTGTTTCAATTACGCCCCCGGATCGGTGTCTGAAGGGTTCGGGCTGACTCGACTGGCAGGGACTATCTCGCTCGATTGGTCGGTTGTTCGGTCGGAATCGAGTGCGTGCAGGTCAGCCTGCGCGGCCTGGGCTACCTGGTCGGAAGTGATTGGTGCACGAGACCACGCGGGAAGCCGGGTATCGCCGCCGAGAGTCCCAATCGCATCAGCATACGTCGATACCTGTGCGCGTTCGGCTTCTGCGTCGAGGTCGAGACCGTTGTACAGCGCGTCAAGTCGATAACTGTCGATGAGAGAGTCGGCAGTCTCGGTGTATCGGTCACGAAGTGCATCCGGCCGCGGATCAATTCCATGATCGACCAGCACCCGGAAGAGGGCATCGGCCACCGATTCGCTCATGTCAGAGAGTCCAGTCGGCCCCGACACTGACCGATGGTCGTGTTCGTATTGGCCGAGATCGACCTGTGCGGAGCCGGCGAAGCCAACTTCACCGTGAACCTCTCCGAGAGTCCCAACTTCTAGCCCCCAGTGTCGCTGGAGTCGAAATGTGGAGGCCAGCTTAGATGTCGCGGCGAACTCTCCGGCCAGCGCGTATCGGAACGCCCCGAGGTAATCAATCACCGGCGTATCGTAGACATCCTGGAGTGCCCGGACAAGTGGGGCATAAAACAGCCGGAAAAGCCGACCGTAAAGCCGGTCGTTCTCCACACGAGCATAGTATCCCTTCGAAAACGAATTGCCGTGAGCGAGTGGGAACAACAGTCGTGGGACGTATCGCCGCGAATAGCTGGCAGTATCCGCGTCGTGAACAACAACATACTCCTCCTTGAGAGCTCGCCCCAGCGCGAGCCACACATCGCGCCCCTTGCCACGTTGGCCGTCGAGCCCGTGCACTCGCAGTAGTTTGGCCAATTGTGGACCGTCACACCACACCACCTCGAGGGTGAGATGATACTCAGCGAGCCACTCACAGAAGGCGACGACGCGGTCACGGGGAGCCCGCAAGGGGACGACCACACGCGCCGGGTCGACCATCTCTAACTCAGAGAGAATTTGTCCAGTCGCTAGGGCGCCATACTCCCGCTCGGTCATCGGAACTACCACAGCCGCCCGGTCAGTCGGCGCCTCCGGCATCCGGTCGCGCAACGCGTGGAGTGTAGTTACGCGCTCCTGAACATATTCCATTGTGGATTACTGAACGGTCAAGAGGAAAAACACGCGGATATGTATGTTTACCTCCTGGACACTGATAGTTGATTGGCAACAGTGTCGAGCCGAGACGGGGCACAGAGAGTGATTGGCGAGGCCTCCGGCCACAGACAAAGAACAAAAACCAGGAGAAGGAAGCAAGCTGAAGCGAGACGGCGCCAGTTCGGCCCTTTCTGCCTTTCACGAGCATACCCCGTGATTCTCGTGAATACGGCACTCACATCTGTGACTGGTCGCATTTGTCAGATCGGCTCCGAGCTCGACACGAACTGCGGCTGACCCGGCTGTTGGCGTCACAGTCGGAACAGAGTGGGTTCCCCCCGATTGTAGAGGCTGGACCTCGCTGTGGACTAACGCTCCCGCTCCGGCTCGGCTCAGCGAGAGTCTGTGTCGGCACCGGCTGCTCCCGAGCGGGAGGTTCCGCGCTCACAGAGTGACCGGTGAGTGCTGTAAGCAGGGTGCATGGTTGATCGGTGTGATTCAGCCACTCTCTGAAATCCACGACTTCTCAGAGTACTGGGGAAATCTCAGTTGAAATGACGAGTGAGGTTTTAATATGTCGGATAATGAAATGTAACTGTGAAAACTACTCGGAAGGGCCTCCGTGAGGGAGAGATATACAAAGATACGTATGAGCGGCCGACGTGTTCGAACTGTGAGATGGTCCTGAAGAAGGAAAATGATCCAGAAGAGGTGTATGCGGTCCGAATTTGTCCGGAGTGTGACCGCCGATGGAAGGAACTCCACTGACGACACGGCGATTGTGCTCGCCAGGAGAGGGAAGTGAAAATAGAAGTCCAGATGAATTCGAATGCATGTCTAGCCTAAACTAACTCACGAGTGGCTTCTGAGGCACTCTCACTCCGCTGTCGAGGCCTGACGGGTGACAGGGTTTGACCGGGGCAAACAGACCGTGTAGGCATATCCCGGCGCAGGGTCCACAGTAGAGTGGCACACGCTACTCAAATATGGCATCGAACGCGTTCGCGCCAAGCGGATCAAAGGTGCCGGCTGCGATATTTTCCCGGACGTGTGCGGGGTCGCTTGCGCCCACGAGTGAGCAAGTAACACCAGGCGCACTGCGCGCGAAATTGATCGCCCGCTGGGCAGTTGTCTCACCCCCGAGGTGAGCCTCAATCTCGGCTGGTAATCCATCTGCGAGTTCACCTTGGCCGAGACTTGCGCTCGCAAACACCGACAGACCTTCCTCACGGGCACACACCAGTGGCGACCGAGCAGCGGACTCCTCTTGTTCGTCACTCCTCCTAGCGGCAGGTTGAGTATTCTGGGTGAACGCATCCGCCATCCCAGCGTTGAACGGCAGTTGAACCGCCGTGAGTCCAGGTTCGTCAGCGCCTGCGGTCGCAGCGGCTGCCTGACTCCGACGAACAACCGCAGGTAACGACAGATATGCACCCTCTCCCATGGAGGCTCGGAACCCATCCCACGTCGCAACACCGTACTGGCCGATATCGCCTGCGAGTCGACGCTCCTCCAGGCGGGTGAACGTCGCCTCCAGCAGGTCGTACGTCTGCTCGCGGGAGCGGATCGATAGCTGTGTCTCGGGATTGTGAACATAATAGAGATCAATATGATCGAGTCCGAGACGATCCAGCGACCGGTCGATCATCGCGTCGAGAAAATCCGGGGCGATACAATGGCTCCCTTTGGCGAGATCTCCAGTATCGACGAGTCCTGACGCTACAAACTGATCCCGCACGTATTTACCAGGATCGGCGGGTCGAGAGCCATCGAACGGAATAAATCCCCCTTTCGTGGCGACGGTGATCTCCCGTCGATCGACTGCGGCCTCGCGCAGAGCCTGGCCGACGACCCGCTCACTGCGACTGCACCGGTAATTACTGGCCGTATCGATCACGTTCACACCGTTCTCGAGGGCGAGCTGGATTGCTCTTCGGTAGCGGTCGTCAACAGCGTCAGTAGGATCACCGAGATACGTCCCGATGCCAAGGCTCGAAATAACGCCCTGCCCGAATCGCCGGAAATAGGTGCGCCCAAAGGCGTCACCGTGCTGGTCCCGGTACCCCCACGTGCCAGTGCGTGTTGCCATATCCAGTCAGTCGAGACCAAATCAAAAAAACAGCGGGACAGCCATTGACATCCTCCTCCGCGTGACCGCGGCCGAATCCCACCGCACCGCTGGGTTGGGAGTGTCAGGGTTGCAGACTCCCAAGCCAACACACCGTTGGAATCGGTGAGTGACCAATCGATGGGCAGTCTCTTGGGAGTGGCACCCCGGGACTCCTCTCGTCTGTCGTGTTCGGACACCCAGTGTTGTGTTGGCCACAGGGAGTCCAACAGACTTCGACGGACTCGGAGTGACTTTCTCTGCGAGTATTT
>JAQCMZ010000448.1 GCA_028274825.1 Haloferacaceae archaeon | reverse complement strand
TCCACGATGCCACCTTTGCAGAGAATATGGCTGATCGAGCGCGGAAAACCGCCCACTCGACCGCGGTCGAAGCGGCATCAATCGCGAACCGCGCCGATGTGCAGAACCTCGCGCTGCATCACATCTCCTCGCGGTACGCTGGAGACGCTTCGCCACTCCTGAATGAGGCTCGCGAAGAGACCGCCAGCGACTGTTTTCTGCCTGATGACGGCCAGCAAATAGAAATCCAGTATCGGGATGCCGAGTGACGGGTAGCGAGACGGACTCGAGTACAGCACTCCGTCTAATACGATCTCGATACCCGAGATGTCTCTCCTTCAGGATAGCCTGTCTCGCTCGCGGTCGACTCCCGACTCTGATTTGTGACTCGGCCCGTTGCGCGGGTGATCGTCACTCGGTCAAAATTGAAGTTGACACCGCCCGACGGCACTCAGGGGAATCCAACACCTCGGCGGAGCCGGGGTAGTCGGCGTATACTATTTATGCGAACCATCCATACTATCATGCGTGACCGCCCGGACGCATGCGCTGGACGCGCCGGTATTCGGCGTGGATGTGCAAAGTGGCGACGTTCGCGGCGATTCGCCTTCATATGCGCTCGTCATTTTAGACCCGGTCGATGAGAACGACGACGACCCCGACGCAGCGGCCGCGGCTGCGGGTGCTGACGGCCCGATTGCTCGGATTCACAAAGATGTCGTCTCGTTTCGCAAACTCACCCGGCTCATCGATGACCGTGATCCGGCAATCGTCGCGACAGACAATGTCTATGAGTTAGCGACCGACAAAGACGACCTCGTCGGACTCCTTCGGTCGCTCCCCAACGTGACGCAACTAGTACAGGTGACCGGCGCTGAGCGGCCTGAACCGCTCTCACGGGTCGCTTCCCGGCACGGAATCCCCTACAGCAAAGACCCGATGAACGAGGCAGAGGCGTCTGCCCGGCTTGCAGCCGCCAACGTTGGGCAGGTAGTCACCGCCTTCGACGACACTACTCAAGTCAAGGTAGCCCGAGGCCGGTCGACAGGTAGTGGAGGCTGGAGTCAGGACCGATACACCCGTCGGATTCACGGGAACGTCAAAAAGCGGAGTCGCGAGGTGGAATCGAAGCTTCGGAGTGCAAATCTCGAGTATGACCGCGATATCACCGAAAAATACGGTGGCTACTCGAACGCGATATTCACGGTCGAAGCGGCGCCGCAGGAACTTCCGGTATCGAACTCTCGCGCTGGGGATGTTCGAATCGAGATTGAGCGTGAGCGGCGGGATGGAATCGAATTCGAGCCTCTGGCAAAACGGCGCGACCGTGTCGTCGTCGGGATCGACCCCGGGACCACGACTGCCGTCGGGGTCG
Source organism: Haloferacaceae archaeon (assembly GCA_028274825.1). Lineage (GTDB taxonomy): Archaea > Halobacteriota > Halobacteria > Halobacteriales > Haloferacaceae > J07HR59. The sequence continues at coordinate 2,975 of JAQCMZ010000448.1, read as the reverse complement.
CCAGCCTGGACGGGAAAATACTCGACCGGTACTCTTCGCGAACGGCCGACACCGCCGAGGTGACTGAGTGGATTATCGAACGGGGTCGGCCGGTGATCATCGCGGCCGACGTGACCCCGATGCCCGAGACAGTCGAGAAAATCCGCCGGTCATTTGACGCCGCTGGATGGGTCCCTCCGTCAGATTTGCCAATCGACGAGAAACTCCACCGAACCCGCGAGTACGAGTACGACAACGATCACGAGCGGGACGCGATGGCCGCAGCACTGTATGCTGTCGACAATCACGAAGACCAGTTCGAGCGGATCACCGCAAAAGTTCCCCCTAGATTCGACCGTGGGGAAGTGATCGCTCGTGTCGTGGCCGGAGAATCGTCTGTAGAGGCCGTCTTCGAGGAACTCTCAGACGACCCTGACGAGACTGTTGAATCCGAGGACACACAAGAGCCAGAACTGAGCGAGGAAGACAAGCAGATCCGTCGTCTCAAGCGCCGGGTCGACCGGCTCGAAGGACACGTCGACGACCTCCAGTCAGAACTCGACGAGAAAGACGCCCAGATCGACGAATACGAGGCGGAACTCTCGGAGGCGAAACGTCAAGAGCGGATCGAGGCTCGCAGCCGGCGGAGCGTCTCCAGGCTGGAACGGGAAACCGAACGGTTAGAAACCGAACGCGATGAGGCGCGCAGCCACGTCGAATCACTCGAACAGAAGGTCGAACGGCTGAAGGCGCTGTGGAAACTCGATCACAGCGATTTCTCAGATGTTGCCGTCGACCGAGATCTGGTCGCTGTCAAGACAATCGAGCAATTCACCCTCGATGCTGTCGAGCAAACCGATCGTGAGTATGGGCTCGCCGCCGGTGACGTGGTGTATCTGCGTGACGCCTCCGGAGCTGGGCGCCGGACCGCCGAACGACTCGCCGCGACCGAGCCCCGTCTCGTGCTGCGTAATGGTAACCTCTCGGAGACTGCTGACCAGGTGCTGTTCACCGCTGGCGTACCAGTAGCGCCCGCCGAAACCGTCCAGATCCAGGAAGTCGACGAACTCGCTGTCGCCCGAGAAAGTGAGGTCGTGGACGCCATCGAAGAGTGGGCCCGACGGGCAGAACATCGTGAACGCGAGCAGAAAGCCGAGATGGTCGATCAAATTATCTCTGAGCATCGCGCCGGAGAGCGACTGCGTGTCGACGAGGACTGACACGAGACAACCGCCGTGCAGAGGCTGTCTTTCTCCTGGCCGAAGAGCGCGCTCAAGAGCCCTACTGGCGACCGGTCATTTCGGGGAATCCCGCCATTCAGAAGTGATTTGCCGACTGCGTACACATTACCTGTCATGGATGCCTACGAGTTGATCACCCGTAACGCGACCGAGGTGATCACCGAAGATGAGACTCGCGAGCTGGCCAGAGCCCCCGAAACCAAACGCGTGTACGTCGGATACGAGCCGTCAGGCGTCCTCCACGTCGGCCACATGCTCACGACGAACAAGCTGATTGATCTTCAGGAGGCCGGCTTCACGGTCGTGATTTTGTTGGCAGATGTCCACGCATACCTCAACGGAAAGGGGACGTTCACAGAGATTCAGGAAACTGCTGAGTTGATGCGCACACAGTTTCTCGCATACGGGCTTGACTCCGACGCGACGGAGTTCGTCTTTGGCTCGACATTCCAACTCGACGAGGAGTACATGCTGGATCTACACAATCTGGCTGTGCAAACGTCGCTCAACCGCGCACAGCGGGCGATGGCCGAACTTCAAGGCGACGACACTGCCAAAGTGTCGCATGTAGTCTACCCGCTGATGCAGGCCCTGGATATCGAGTACCTGGATCTTGATCTTGCAGTCGGAGGACTTGACCAGCGGAAAGTCCACATGCTTCACCGAGAGAGCTTGCCAGCGTTGGACTACGATAAGCGGCCCTGTCTTCACACCCCGATCCTCGCGGACCTGACGAGCGGTGAGGGGAAGATGTCCTCGAGCGGAGGCGTGACTATCTCGATGGAGGATTCACAGGCCGATCTCGAAGAGAAAATCGCCAGCGCGTACTGTCCGCCGACGGCTAACCCGGACCCGACTGACGAAGGTGTGGACCGGAAAAACCCCGTTCTCCAACTGTTCGAGTATCACGTGTTCCCACGGTTCGAGGAGGTCATCGTCGAACGGCCAGACGAATTTGGCGGGCCCCTCTCGTATGAGTCCTACGAGACACTCGAATCGGATCTCGAATCTGGAACACTCCACCCTGCCGACGCTAAGCCGACTCTCGCAGCGTATCTCGATAAACTGATTGCTCCCGGCCGGGCACAACTGTGATGCCGTCGGACATGCGTTCGCGAACTACTGGTTCTGTACCAGCATACCGAGAGCGGGATTTGGCCACAGCAGTCCTCTGATACCACGAACGGTTATTCGGCAGTATGAGGACTGCCCCGGGATATTCTCACCCGAAAATCACCATCCAGTTGAGCGACTCGTGTGTTCAGATTTCGGCCGAGACTGACAAAAGCCGTCGTTGTACCGCCATCTGACGGGCGAATCCCGCTACTGATTGTACTCGCTCCGGCGGTTTTAACCCGTGCCACGACCAATCAGGCCGTATGAGCGAGAAGGGTGACCAACTGGACCTCCGCATGCCTGACGACAGTGAGGTGTTCGCTGAGGTGACCGAGATGCTCGGTGCAAACCGAGTCAGAGTTCGCTGTAGCGACGGTGAGGAACGTACCGCACGAATCCCGGGGCGAATGCAAAAGCGCATTTGGATCCGCGAAGACGACATTGTGCTCGTTGATCCGTGGGACTGGCAAGACGAGAAAGGTGATATCACTTGGCGATACGAAAAAACTGAAGCAGACAAACTGCGTGAAGGCGACCACATTCAATAGTATCTGACGGCGGCGAAACCCAACTCACAGCGGAACCAGCACGAATATCCACGGCTTGTGCCGTGAAATAATCATCTACAGAATATTATCC
>JAQCMZ010000446.1 GCA_028274825.1 Haloferacaceae archaeon | reverse complement strand
CAAAATCGATCGAAGGCATTGTAATAGCAATGCACTCCACGAACGCAACGGGAGATTTTCTCATGCAGTCTATCCGTGGCTTTGTCTGCTCCAGCAACAACAAGTGTCCGACCCGTATAGGGAAGTTTGTATGCGACTCTCGTTTGATGACGGAACACTCCTTCTTGAGAACGCTCCCGAGTCCGTGCCATATGCTGAATGGGATGACCGTGTCAACGAGTATCGAGCACAGGCACACCATTACCGTGACATTCGAGACTGGACAACCGAACCCGGTGGGCAGGCGACGCTTGAAGAACCCACAGCGGCTGTAACTGACCTGACCGACGACGCTCGGGCCTACTCCATGTTCTATCTCACGCCTTCTGTCGCTATTGAACCCCGCGATTACCAGCAGAAGGCTCTCTCTGCGTGGAAACAGAATGACCGACAGGGGAGTGTGATTCTACCAACTGGGAGTGGAAAGACCTTCCTCGCCGTCCAAGCTATCGCGGATGCGGGTGTGAGTACACTCGTCGTCGTGCCGACGATCGACCTTATGAACCAATGGCACGCTACGCTCACGAATGCATTCAACGACCAGCTTCCAGACGGCGTTGGTGTCCTTGGCGGTGGAAACCATGACCTGACGGACATCACAGTGACGACCTACGACTCTGCATACCGCTACATCAACGAGTACGGCGACCAGTTCGGGCTTCTCGTCGTTGATGAAGTACATCATTTGCCGGCCCCGACGTATCAACAAATCCCTGAGATGACTATCGCTCCATATCGGCTGGGTCTCACTGCGACGTATGAACGTGCTGATGGAGCCCACGAAGACTTGGAAGAGTTACTCGGCACGGTCGTCTATCGTGAAGACGTTGACGAACTGGCAGGCGAGTTTCTCAGCGAGTACGAGACCATCCATCTCCAAGTCGAACTCACCTCTGATGAACGAGAGCGATACAACGAAGAGTACCAGATCTACCGTGATTACGTCGACAGTCACGACTTTGACCTCTGGAAAGAACAGGGCTATGCGGAGTTTCTCAAACGCACCTCGTATGACTCACAGGGGCGACGAGCTCTCATCGCCAAGCAGCGAGCTGAGACGATCGCTCGGACTGCCCAAAAGAAACTGGATACACTCGATAATCTCCTAAAACGACACTACGACGACCGTAGCATCATCTTTACGGCCAACAACGAGTTCGCTTACGAAATCTCCCAAGAGTTCATCGTGCCCTGTATTACCCACCAGACCGAGACCGAGGAACGCACTGAGATCTTGGAGCGGTTCCGGACGGGTGAGTATTCGATGCTGGCTACGTCGCAGGTCCTCGATGAAGGGATTGATGTTCCGTCTGCAAACGTTGGTATCATTCTTTCTGGGAGCGCTTCGAAACGGCAGTACGCACAACGGTTGGGGCGGATTCTTCGACCGACAGACGACCGTCAACCCGCTCGTCTCTACGAAATCATCGCCGACGACACGATCGAGACCTACGTCTCTGAACAGCGTCGGCAGGGAGTGAGTACGAATGCTAACAGCTGATCTCGCACGCTCGCGCACACATGATGACAACATTAGCCCGTTGTTCATCGACGTCGACGAGCACCGGTATCAACAAACGGCTGCCGAGCTCATCGAGATTTTCAACGAGCATCTTGGTGACCCGAAAGGCGAGTTGGAAGACACGATTGACCAACTCACTGTTGCAGATACGGACTACAAAATCGTCCAAGGACTGGCGAAGCTGCTGCGAGACGAGTGTGAGTTCGAGACGGTCGCGCCAGTAGAGCCCCAAGCAATTCGTCAAGCGCTTTTCGAGAAGGCAAACGACTCGTATCCGATTGTCCGCCAGCCGACGCTCGGTGACGACACACAGCAGTTAGAGGTGTACAGCTCTGTCGCTGACCAGTTGGGAATCACACTTGAAGAATGTTACCGGGGCATGTATGCTGATTTGGAGGAGAACAAACGCCTCGTTCGGTTCGGACACCGGGTTTCCGATGAATACGACGAGACAGACGACTCGTCAACGACAACACGGCTAACGGGCAATAGCGATGAATCCTACGCTGAAGACACGATCACGACCGAGTGGCTGCTTACTCGGTATAATCTCGCTTTGGCACAGGCGGTACTGTACGATGCCACAGAGATGCGGGTACGTGTCTGGGATTCCTTTGCGACAGTGTTCAGCTACGTGAAGCTCTTCGGACTGATGCACCGCATCTATCCAATCGACAGCACCGGAGCTCGCGTGGCGAGTACTGACGTTGCGGACGGATACGAAGCCATACTGGACGGGGCCGCATCTCTGTTCTCCAAATCGCGGAAGTACGGGATACGGATGGCGAACTTCCTGCCTGCCCTCCCGTTGTGCGACCGCTGGGAGATGGAGGCCGACATTCTTGACGATGAGGGTGGGTCGGCAGGTCGAACACTCTCGTTTGAGCTTGACCATACCGAGGATCTGTCATCACACTACGCAGCCCAGGGCGAGTTCGACTCCGATGTCGAACGGACACTTGCGCAGAAGTGGGAGCGAGCGAACACAGACTGGCAACTGATTAGAGAAGACGATGTGCTTGATTTAGGTGCGGAGGTAATGCTCCCTGATTTTGCTATCGAACACCCCGATGGGCAGCGAGCAATCTTCGAGATTATCGGCTTTTGGACGCCTGAGTACCTCGATAAGAAGCTGACAAAGATACGGGAAGCCGATCATGACAACCTCATTATCGCCGTCTCCGAACGACTGGATTGCTCATCAGAGGATTTCGAAGGGATGGATGACCGGGTGCTGTGGTTCAAATCAGGGATTCACGTCTACGATGTTGTGGAACTGGCTGAGGAATAT
>JAQCMZ010000440.1 GCA_028274825.1 Haloferacaceae archaeon | reverse complement strand
GCCCGTCTCCCCACTGAAGCCGGCTGGACTGAACACCCGGACATACTGCGTGTCCGCGAAAGTTGGTTGCTCACCACCCGCTGTAACCCCCGTCGTAAGGGTGTTATAGAACGGTTGGCATGGGTTTCTGATATCGGTCGAGAGGACTGTTATTGCTGCTTTTGAATGGCGGCACCATGTTCTCTCTCTCAGACGCCGGGTTTCTGGAAGCTCCTGAGGTGTGTGAATCGTTCTATGACACCCTGCCCGTCGTGTCAATCCAGTACCGGAACGTGAGTTGAGAGGCACCACAGTTCACGCTGTCACACGACCAGCGACGGAATTGCGGTCTTGAACATGCGTTCGGAACTCGGTTCTGGCCGGTACATCGTTGGGGCTAGCTATCATCATACAGTTTGTGGAAGAATTCGACAGGCATCACCCCCGGAGTCATCACGAGACTGCGTCGCGTCCTTGCCAGCCTCTCACAAATTCTCCTCAGCCTGTAGACTCCACCGATAGTGGTGCATAGAGAATTATCGGTATCGTCCCGTTAGCCGCGAGGGTGGATGGATAGTTTAGCTTGGCATAGGTTGGTTTGACAAATGCAGTATCAGTGGTATCCATGTATAAAACCCGATTACACAACCCGATATCAGCCACCCGGTGAACGTAGACCAAAGCAGACGACCACCGGCGACCGGCCCAACACCTTCGTTTTTCCACCCCGTTGGCGCATTCACCTCTCGTAGCGAACGGCACAATCCCGGTCAGTCGTCAGCAGTCCCGGTTGAATTCTTCTCTTCTGCACGGTCTTTATCGACCGGCTCGGATGGGATCAGCCGATCAATTTCGGCTGGGAGTCCGAGATCGATATCGTCGTCTGTCCCTCGGACATGAGTTCGACCCCGTCCGGTTGCTATCGCCCCGTTTAGGTGGAGACGAGCCGCCTCAAGTAGCGCTTCAGCCTCAAGCGGTTGTGCCTTCTCCCGAAGTAGTGCTTCTGTGGCCTCGTCAGGCACATTGAACGCCCGCTGAGTGATAATCGGCCCCTGATCGAGGTCGGGGGTGACGTAGTGGGCGGTCACGCCGGCGATCCGCACACCCTCTTCGATGGCCTGTCTGTACGCTGACGCACCGGGAAAGGCAGGGAGAAGGGAGGGATGGACGTTGATAATGCGGTCAGAATACCGGAACACAATCTCTGGCCCGAGAATCCGAATATACCGCGCCAGAATCAGCAGATCGGGATCGTGTTCATCGAGAACTTCGAGTAACGCGCCCTCGTCAGGAGTTCCTTTCTCGTCGCCGATATCGTGAAACGGAACGTCGTAACTGTCGGCCAGCGGCTGCAGGACAGAGTGATTGCCGATGACAACATCGACATTCGCGTCCAGACTTCCGGACGCACACGCCTCTAACAGGGCTTCCAGACAGTGGCTTTCTTGTGTGACGAACGCCGCGATCGAGTGTGAGTCAGAATCCGGAACCCGCACTGTAATCTCGACTCCCAGTTCGGCCGCGAGATCCGACAGGTCGTCCCGGAGTCGCTCGGTGGAGCAGACCATCTGGTCGGTGCCGACACGCATCCTCATCTGGAACACCCCGTCGTGAACGGCCTGTTCGATATCTTCGATATTCACGCCTCGCTCAAACAACAGCGTGGTGATGTTTGCGATCAGTCCCGTATCGTCGTCGCCGACGACCGTTATCTCGGTTTGTGAGTGATTCACCGAAACCACCGTCTCCCCTCTATCATTAACACAGACTCTGCTGCCGGGAAACGTATGTCTGGCGTTTGCAGGCGGATCCTGGTGAGTGTCCCGGAGCGTGTTCGCTGAGAGTCTTCGTTTCCGCTCGACTGGTTACGACCTGATCTCGACCCCCGACGACACGGTCCCCGAGCCGAGGATCTGGCGCTCGTCTCGATGCTTCCGGACCTTTTGGCTGGTCGAGAAGCCGGTGGTGTGTTTTCTGCTGTTCTCACAGGAAATGACGGAAATCCCGCATGACTCAGGCTCCGCGAATGAGACTAGTGACCCCCACGGTCTCGGCGACGACCCACACGACAAACAGGAGATACGCCGCCAGCAGGACATACGCTTCCACGCCAGTTAGCGTGAGATCCGTCCGCAAGACCCCGAACAGGAGAATCGTCGCCAGTGTCAATACACCCATCATTGGCACTGCGACCGCGAAATTGATGGGCGCACTCCCCACGATGAGGATTCCGAGAGGAATCGCCACCAGCAAATCGAATGTATTCGATCCCAACACATTCCCGAGACTCGTGATCCCTTTACCGGCACGGGCAGCGCGAACGCTGACCAGCGTGTCCGGAAGACTCGTCGCCGCCGCAATGATGGTCACGCCGGCCAGGAACGCAGGAATCCCGAACGTCTCGTTGAGGTGTTCAACCGCGCCGACCAGCTGTTCGACCGTCACCAGGATCACGATCAACCCGAGCGCAAGTGTCGCCCACTGGCGGAGGACGGTGATCTCACCTCCGGATTCACCTCCCTGGTGATCACTCACGTCTTGCCACTGGATGAACAGATAGAGTCCATACAACAATAGCGGAATCAGTGCCAGTGAGCGCGTGATTGTCCCACCAAGCGGTAAGCCACCCTCGGTGGGGTAGTAGATCACCGCCAGCGCGAACGTCACGATCAGCGCCGACACCGCAATCATGTAAAATTGGGCCTCTTTGTAGACGATCGTCCGGCTGGAATCGATCGAGTCTTCAGTCGCGATTCCAGCCAGTGCCGGGATGACCAGGATGTTGAAAATCGCCGAGCCGACGACTGCCCCGACACCCATGTCAAATGCCCCGGCAAGAGCGGTGAAGACGACGCTCGCAAGTTCAGGAGAACTCGATCCTACCGCGACGACGACCGAGCCTTGAATCACTGCTGGCAGCCCATAGTAGGCTGACAGTCGCTCGGCCGACGATTCCAGCCACCCACTCCCGAGCCAAATGAACCCCGAGGCGACGATAATAACGGCCACGTTGACCACCGGCGTATTCGGCAGGAGCCCTCCCACGAGCATGTGTTAGCTAGTTTCCGTCTCGCTTCATGTATGTTATCCTATTGGAGTGGTCGCTCCCACTCCGCCGGCGAGTTCACTCCCAGGCTGTGATAAACGGGTACATCGCCGCCGTTCAGTTAACGACCGTCGCCAGTCGGATGATATACGCGATCAACAGCACGAACGGGGCAACTCCGCGGTTATCACCGACCGGATGAGCATCCGCAGTGTCGGTCGCTGCCGCCAGCGAGGTACCGACAGACGTACTTGCTGTAGTTTGTAGTCTATCTTCAGGCTATATCGAGTCATGATGGCGACACACGCTCACAGTCAGGGGTGTCACAATGAGATTCGGGTAGTGTGGCCTCTCAGACCGACTAGAAACCAATCTCACCGGTGTCACAGATTGACGATCGATTGCAATCCGTCAACGAGAGTATCAACATCTGCGGGTGTGTTATACACGTGCAGTGAGGCGCGAATTGTCTCGTCGGGATCTGGGAGTGTTCGAACGACAATATCGTGGTCTGTATTCAGCCGCTCAACAACAGCCTGAGGATTATCCACACGGATCGTCACTAGTCCAGACTCGGGGTCAGATGGGCTCACAAGCCGGTCAGATGAGATGTTGGCGGTTATCCGCGCGGTGAGCATATCGATATGGGATGCAATCGTCTCCATTCCGACATCCTCGAGTAATTCGATAGACGCCTCGAGAGCGGTGTATGGTGCTGTACTCGTCGTCCCCACCTCGAACCGTGCTGCACTCGGTTTCAATTCGTACTGAGATTGTTCATCGCCGGGTGCGACGACGCTCCGATATCCGACCGCTGTGGGGTCGAGATCAGTGACGACAGAGTCGTCGATGTAGAGAATTCCAGCCCCCCACAGCCCACACATCCACTTGTGACTCGCCATCGCAACGGCATCTGCACCCCACTCGGTCACGTCAAACGGACGCTGGCCGGGAATCTGGACAGCATCGACGAGAACGAACGCACCAGCATCGTGTGCCTCTGCGACGAGAGACTTCACCGGAAGCATCGTTCCGTAATTCCACGTGAGTGCGCTGAGACAGACGAATGACGCGTCAGAAACGGCATCTCGATACGCTTCTCGGTCGATGCGACCGTCGATCGTCGGTACGACGCGAACCTCACAGCCGTGCCGCTTCAATCGTTCCCACGGGAGGACACCTGCAGGGTGCTCGAGGTCAGTTCGGACGATTACGTCTCCAGGCTCCCATGAGAATGCCCCAGCGACCCGGTTGATCCCGTCGCTCGTGCTCTGCGTGAGGGCGATTTCGTCCGACGTTGCTCCGAGGAACTCCGCAACCGTCGAGCGAATCTCATCATACCGACCAAACGCATGCGGATACGGGCCGGGGTCACCAGCAGCCTCCCACTCGTGTGTCTCGATTGCATCCTGTGCTGCTTGGACCACCGGCTGGGGACACGGACCGCTTGCTCCCGTATTCATGTAGCGCACGTCCTCAAATGCCGGCACACTCGCACGGATGTCGGCAGGTGTCGTCATTCGTCCACACTCCACACTGTCGACATGTATATGTCGTGGTCAGAGGCAATCACCCGCGACCACCCGTTTAGACCACCTGTTTCAACAACCGACTCGGTAACTCGACCAACTAGCTGGAAGCCGCTTTACTTCGCCGCTCGGGGAACGCACGGTCTGCACACACGGGTACAGACGGCGGTCGCGAGACACGACAGCGCAGTGTTCGTGACGCGATTACCCTCTGTCGGACAGTTCTCCACTGCTGATTGCACTCTGTGAGTCTGATAGCTGTGACTCGTGACATCCTCCCACGGCTACAGACATACGCTTGTCACGTTCTGCATACTCTTGGGCCTGACCCCATCACGACTGGCCCTCGAGATGGCTTCTGTTGTGTCAGTACTATTGAATCGAGATGAGTCATCTTCACAGTAGATATCAGAATTTTGTTGTACAGGTTCGCATTCTACCTGCTCTCAGACGTGATCTTCCGGCATGAGTTCTCGGAAGGCCTGAGAATCGAGCCAGTCACAGAGTCTGACGAGGCGGTCTCCGGCAGCCTCAAACATCTGCTCGCCCTTGGCTGCCGTCGCGTCTGTTTGATCACCCAGCACACCGTTTTCTGTGTTATCGGCAGCATCGTAGAATGTCCGAGCCCCGTGCTTTTGGGATTTATCACTGTCTTGCCAGTCGCGAAATCCGCCGTCCCGGGCGTCTGCAAGGCGGTCGCCCTGCACGAGATCCTCAGCGAGGTGCTGTATCATTGCCGTTTCCTTTGGACCCCCATGTGGGCCGTTCTGCGCAAACAGATCATCTACGAGATCAGAAATACTGTTGTTCCACATCCATTCAATCGCGTACAACACCTCCTCGTCGCGGAGACGACGGCCCACCTCGCGGAGGTG
>JAQCMZ010000439.1 GCA_028274825.1 Haloferacaceae archaeon | reverse complement strand
CCGGGCCGCGGGTGAGGCAGCAAAGCGTCTCAAAGCACGTCTCAATCAGTTCCGATAGCGACACCACACCACCGGTCACATTCGACGATGGAGTGTGTCTGCCGGTCCACAGGCGTCACAGGTCACCTGTCTCGGAGTCGATCGGAGATCTGTGACGTCCGTGATGAGGAGGATCGTCGGGTTTTGAACTACGTGACTCCGAGGCGTTCACTAGGTGGTTCCCCCCGAAAGCAGGTTCTAGTGATGATTTCCGTACAGTTCAGATCTTGAATCCGGTGGGATCACCTGTGGTGGGACTGGCGCACAGCGAACAGGCACCAGACTGGCCCTGATAATGGTCGTCACAGACCACTTCGCCACAGAGTTCACACGTGTGAGTGGCTCGCCCTGTCTGGCAGATCCCGCAGAGACCGCTAACGCTCATTGCTCACCACTCCGTGTAGTCGTCTCATAGGATGCAGTGTCTTTCGCGACTCTCCTATCATATTCTAAATTATGAACTGAACAAGAATAAACCATTCCTCGCCCGGGATCTGGTCGTTCGGCCCCGACGGTCTCGACTCCGTCTCGACCGTGAGGGCAAACTGTCTCGGGATTACAGTGGTTCGAGGCGAAAGCCCACGGCTTCGTGGGATGAAGCCGACACCGGAGAACCACGCACGCTATTCCTGCACGCTGTTATCTGATACATTCAACTACAAAGAGTCTCCACATTTAGATAGACATGCGATGTGCTGTTGGGGGAACCCGCTCACGCTCAAGACGGCCACGAGTGGGTCTCACCTACTCACACATCACCGCCACCCAGCAGCTGGCATGTCGCCCCCAAGAACTCTCCACGAGTGCAACGGAGAGGTGGGCTGATGGCCCAGCCTGCTGTCTGGACGCCCGTGAGGTGAGTGCCACGCTCTCTGCGAGAGCGGGCAACAGCGAGCGGATACACAAACACACCACACCCTCCTCTGAGAGGGCCGAAACTGCATCAGCGAACCCGCACGGTCACAGCCGCAGTTATCAGCAGTGACGGATAACTGACGGAGGAATCCCACCCCTGAAGCGGTGGGAGGAGGTCAAGCCAAGAGCAGGGCAGAAACCACCTGCTAGCCGTGGGTAGCTGATACTCACGCCACTCGGCCTGGGTCTTGACGCGCGCTCTGATGAGTGAATGTTGCGCATCGCTGTGAGACGGGACCACTCGAATTTTTCAGATCACCCATCACTGGGACGCGATATCCCACCACCGACAACTGTTAGAGCCGCCAGATATCACCTATCGCTGTGGATTCGGAAGCACTCGCGCTCGGACTGGCAGCCGTCTTTGCTGGGCTCGCGGTCGTGACGATTGTAGCCGGCTTGGCAATCAGCCCGGCGATGTTGCTACTCGGGCTCCCGTTCGGGGGAGTCTCGTATCTACTCTGGTATCATGGTAGTGGCCGCTTGGCCTCTCGAGTCCAGCGGGGCTCCCAGACAGGGACTCGATTTGGCCGCCGCAGGCAGCGTCGCTCACAGCCAGCCAGTGATGGCAACCGCAGCCAGACGACAGGCAGTCGTCGCCGGAGTTCAGGGGACTCGCGGAACCGTGCTCCCCGGCGGTCTGGGCTCTCAAGTGACGAAGCCTATCGCACGCTCGGCCTCCAACCTGGAGCCTCAGAGGATGCCGTCCATCAGGCGTTTCGCGAGAAAGCCAAACAACTTCATCCCGATACTGACGGCGGTGACGAGGAGGCGTTCAAACGTGTCAACCGAGCATACGAACAGTTGACCGACTGATCTCCAACGGATGACCGAACTGTCCACCCGTGCGCGCCAGCCGGCGAGAACCAACAGCAGGCTCTACCAGCCTGGAACCCAGGGATGGTATTTTTTCATCAGTTGACCCACGGAAAGCGTTTTACCGTGCAGACACCCTAAAGTGGGGTATGAGCGCTGACCGGTCCGCTTTACAGCGGACCATTGAGCGCGGCGAGGAGAACGGGGGTTCTATCGAATTTAAACAACGACTCTCTCGCGATGTCCACCTGGCTGATGGTCGAATGGAGAGTCTTGCGGCTCAACTCCGCCATCGAGTACTCTCTGGCGACGGCGAGGCAACATACGCAGTCGGCGTGACAGACGACGGGGGGATCGCAGGCATTTCTCCAGACGAGTTCTCAGAGACGATGGACGTTCTCTCTCGGCTTGCTGAAGAGGCGAGCGCTCACGTGTACGATGTTGAAACGTGGAGCGCTGGCGAACACGACCGAGGATTGGTCGGAATCGCGACGATTCGCGAGGGGTCGATGATTGAGGCTGATGACGATCATATCGTTGTCGGGACTGCAGGCCACGTCGACCACGGGAAGTCCACGTTGATAGGGACACTCGTGACCGGCCAAGCGGATGACGGTGAAGGCGGGACCCGGAGTTATCTCGATGTCCAGCCTCACGAAGTCGAGCGTGGGCTCTCGGCGGATCTCTCGTATGCAGTCTACGGGTTCGACGCTGACGGACCCGTTCGAATGGACAATCCCGACAGGAAATCCGACCGGGCGCAGGTGGTCGAAGAAGCAGACCGACTTGTCTCGTTTGTCGATACTGTCGGCCACGAACCGTGGCTCCGAACGACGATCCGCGGACTCGTGGGGCAGAAACTCGATTACGGGCTCTTAGTCGTGGCTGCCGACGACGGCCCCACGAAAACCACCCGCGAACACCTGGGAATCCTGCTGGCGACAGATCTCCCGACCGTCGTCGCAATCACGAAAACCGATGCAGTGTCTTCAGACCGTGTCATGGAGGTAGGCCGAGAGGTGGAAGCGCTCCTGCGAGAAGTCGGAGAGACACCGCTGCCAACCCAGCGACATGGTCTCGAGACGGCTGTCGACGAGTTAGTCGACGGTGATGTGGTCCCGATCATTCGAACGAGCGCTGTCGCGAAAACCGGCATCGAACAGTTAGATCGTCTCTTTGAGTCACTCCCGAAGCGAGCCACGACCGACCGGGAAACATTCCGGATGTATATCGACCGCACCTACGACGTGAAAGGTGTCGGCGCGGTCGCCTCCGGCACCGTCAACTCCGGAACAATCGAGGCAGGCGATGAACTCCTGGCTGGGCCAATGCCCGACGGCACGTTTCAAGAGGTGGAGGCGCGTTCAATCGAGATGCACTATCACCGAGTGGACAAGGCCAGTGCCGGCCGGATTGTCGGAATTGCGCTGAAAGGTATCGAAGAAGACCGGCTCGACCGGGGGATGGTACTTCTCCCGCGAGAGGCGAATCCTGAGCCGGTACGCGAGTTCGAGGCAGAAGTGATGGTGTTGAACCATCCCACCCGAATCACTGACGGGTACGAACCGGTCGTCCATCTCGAGACTGCGAGTGAAGCAGCCGCCTTCTACCCCGAGGAAGGCCGACTCCTGCCAGGTGACGCAGGTCGTGCCACAGTTCAGTTCAAATTCCGCCCGTATCTCGTTGAAGAAGGCCAACGGTTCGTCTTCCGCGAGGGAAGTTCCAAAGGCGTCGGGACTGTGACCGATATTAATTGACCCTCAAGCGCGAATAGCTACCAGTGACGCGGTGACCTGCTTCAGAATCAAGCCTGCTAATAGTTGGCTTACCAGTCCTTGGCAATTTGGGGACTGTTATTCAGTCCGGGGGTGCGGCAGGGAGGATCTCTTTCAGACAGTGACCGTCAGGGAATAATCGGTCCGAATCGTCTCACTGAATTCTGAAAACTCTCCCTCGGGGACTTCCCCAATTTCGAGTGACGCCGCTCGTCGTCCGGTCGGAGTACCCGAAGGTGGACAACGTGGACGTGCCGTGGTGGTGGAGCCGAGACGACCAAGCGCAGCTGCGCCACCGCCT
>JAQCMZ010000438.1 GCA_028274825.1 Haloferacaceae archaeon | reverse complement strand
GACCGATAGCGCTGGCGATAGCGTCTGGATCGGGGTTGTCGTGGGGCACGACTGCGACTGGATCGTCCACCTGTCGGAGAGCCGTGACGAGGCCACCTGTCTTCTCGCCATCAACCCCACCGGCCGCCTTCAATGCACCATTGACCAGCGCGGTCGTTGGGCTGATCACCCGGTCGACGAACGTTTCGAATTCTGTCTGAGACGGATCAGTATCTGCACGGCCGTATCCAATGAAATACGCAGAGGGAAACTCCTGAGAAGCCACACGAGCGGCCTCGAGATTTCGCTGGGAGTCATCACCGGCAATCACTACGACATCCACGTCAGCCGGGTAGTGGTCGGGGGTCGCGGGATCTGCGTTAATTGCCGCAATATCGGTGGTTCGCAGGGAGGTCACACAGCCAGCGTCATCACTGACTACCGTCACGTCACCGGAGAGTCTCGCAATCGACCTCGCGAGTGCAGGATTGCTGGCACCACAGTACAGGACCAACCTGCTGAGCATACAATTAGTTGTCTATCGTCAGTAAAATGACTACCGCTATCTCTGCTTCGGGCTGCCAATCGCCTCCCGGGTCATGATTCTGGCTCCACGTCGATTGCATCTCTGGGGGCTACCAACCGAAACGTTGGAACCGTCCGGTATTCAACCTCGACGACGTCTTTTCGCTTGAGACTGTGGAGAGCCTCTCGAACCGAGTCCACCTCTGGGTCACTATCGTGAGTCTCCCGCAGAGTCTTGAGTACACTGACGACGGATTCGGACCGATCGTCTGGTCCTGCAATCACCTCATACACCTGCAGTTGGAGCTTGGGGACACGGATCACGTCTGGCGTCCCATCTCTGCCACCCTCCATCCCCGGGTTGACATCGACCAGTTCGGCTGCATCGGCAGTCGCTCTGATGAGGCTGTTGTCGTCCCGATAGTAGTGTTCAGAGAGGTGCGATTCGAGATACGAGTGCACCTCGCTTCCACTCTCGAGTCCCCACGCTTCCTCTAACTCCGAGTTTTTCGTCGGCTGGAGTCGGACCACATCCGACAGCCGAGCTAGTTCTTCATCAGTTAAGATCATGCTACCTATTGAGTTAGCCAGACATGACTATTCCGATTCACGGTGATAATTCGGTCGTCTCTCTTTCGCTGCCGCGGTGAACTGACCGGGTGCATCCTTGAAACGCTTGGCTCGGGCCGTCTGTAGGCCATGCCAGCGAGCGCCTCCCGAACTGACTGATGTGTGGCGAGATCGGACGGGATAGAATCTGATGAAGTGTCAGTCGATCACATCTGCGGCCGCGTAATCTTGTCTGATGGCGGTGAATCAGATCGAACTGGTCGTGAAGCGTCTTCGAAGCGCGCTCGTGAGCGTGATCTTCGGGATGAACCGTCGCTGTCGGCGGCGGACCGCCGCCGACGCGACAACGTCGCCACTCACGACCGCTGCCCGGATCGATGGACAGCTACCGGAAGAACCGGTCATCGAGTGGCTGGTTCGCTGGAACAGCCCTGCGCACGCCGAGCGCTGTCCAGGCGGCCCGCAGCACCATCTCACAGAACTCCGTGAACGACCAG
>JAQCMZ010000435.1 GCA_028274825.1 Haloferacaceae archaeon | reverse complement strand
ATGGTCTCTGCTGTCAGCGCTTCAGCAACTTCGTGGACATGGTCGGGAGAGACGCCGGCGGTTGTCGCGGATTCCTCCAGACTCGGGAGCGATTCGAGCATGCGAGTGTAGCCATCAGTGTGGTCGTCGATGAATTGCTCGTCGATATTACTGGACGCGATCACGCCCGCGAGAACCGCCCGGCTGAGTGCGAGGTCCGCCCCCGGTTCGGGCCGGACGTGCAGATCGGCGACAGTGGCTGTCTCCGTCTCAATTGGGTCGATGACGATCAGTTCACCACCACTCGCGGTGACACTCCTCTCGATCAGCGAGTGTAACACGGGATATTCGACAGCCGGATTTGCCCCCCACACGAGGTGAGTGTTCGCCTCCGGGATATCGTCGTACGTGCACGGAGAGCCGTCACTTCCGAACGCCTGGCGATACGCCGAGGCCGCTGATGACGAACATAGTGTCGTGTTCGCGTCGTAGTGTCGCGTTCCGAAGGCGCCTCTTGCAACCTTCCCGAGTGCATACGCTGCTTCAGTTGTCTGTTGACCGCTTCCGAGCACTGCAACGTTGTTGGCACTCTGGCGGATTGCCTCGATGAGCCGTGTCGTTACGATACCAAGTGCAGTGTCCCAGTTCGTCGGACGGAGTGAACTGCCACGGCGAATAAGTGGCTGTGTGAGTCGCTCCCCTCCTGGATTAGTTGTCATGCTGATTCCGTGCTGACAGTCACACCCAGCGGTCGTCGGATGGTTCGAATCTCCCGAAACCTGGACAATCTCTCCGTCCTCCTCAGAGTCGGTTTGCACGTACCCACATCCCACCGCACACTGCATGCAGGTGGTCGGCTGTCTGTCTGTCATCTGTAGATTACTGATCCTCCCGGGAGTGCTCGAACACTGTCTGTGTGTTTTCGCGTATTATTGGACCCTCTGACTACTTTCGTATTGCTTTCCCACGCAGTGTTGTTTTCCATCATTGAAATTGCACGTGTATTGCTATTTGCGGGCGCACAATTGTACAAGTAATACATCTACAGATTGTTTGAGGCACCTAAGTGAATGTCAGAGGTCTGCGTCGTAATTTTGATTAATAAGTTGTCACTGCAGAAATTGGGAGAGACATACATTCTCTTCAGCCTCACCGTAATAATCTGACAAAATCAGACGATGTGGCCTTTTGTCGACCGTGGCTGTAGAACTTTCATATTTGTAAAAAAACAGCATTTTTCACATTGCAACTCCACTGATTATCCGAACTAGATGAGTTTTCTAACTCGAAACGCAAATTGATTGGGTATACGTTCATTACATAACAGATATTCATGACGAATAAAAAAGAAATGTGGAAAGGCGAGATGTATGGGGATGAGGTGCGGCAGAAAATCATCGAATTCGCGGAGTCAGGCTGGAGTTCGATTCCGACTGACGAACGCGATATGTGGTTTTCGCGGTTCAAATTCTGGGGAGTTTTTCATCAGCGGTCCGGCCAGGAGAGTTACTTCATGATGCGGTTGGCAAACACGAATGGCGCTCTCACTGCCGAACAACTGCGGGTAATCGGGGAAGTGGCCGAGGAGTATGCCGCTGGTCCGGTTTCGAATCCGGAATTCGGAGATACGTGGATCGATTTCACCACCAGACAGTCGATCCAACTCCACTGGCTCAAATTAGAAGACGTTCCGGCAATCTGGGAGAAACTCGAAGCCGTCGGTCTTTCGTCGCGGTCATCTGGCGGGGACACGATGCGGAACATCTCCGGCTGTCCGGTCGCTGGCCGAGACAAACACGAGTTTGTCGACGCACAGCCGGTGCTCAACGAAATCAGTGCGAAACTGCGGGCTGACGACGACCTCGCGAATATGCCCCGGAAATTCAATATCAGTGTGACCGGCTGTCGCGAGGGGTGTGCGCAAGACTCTATCAACGGGATCGGTCTCGAACCCGCTCGAAAACGCATCGACGGGAAGCAGACGCGCGGGTTTAATGTCCGTGTTGGCGGTGGTCTCGGTGGTCGTGAGCCGCGGAAGGCCCGTAGTCTCGACGTGTTTGTCAGGCCCGAGAACGCATATGCCGTCGTCAGAGGATTCGTCGAACTCTACTTCGAACACGGCGACAGAGAAACCCGGCAAAAAAACCGGAGCCGATTCTTTGTCGACGACTGGGGAACAGAGAAGATCCGCGAGTGTCTCCAAGAGTCGTACGTCGACTGGGAACTACCAGATGAGGGAGAAAATCTCCGCGACGAATACACGTATAATGCCGGTGCGGCGCCGAAAGAGGGCAAACACGATCATATCGGTGTCCACGAACAGACAGACGGGGATTACTATGTCGGGCTGTCAGTCCCGATAGGCCGATTAACGGCAAGCGAGACGGTCCAGTTGGCCGATCTTGCCGACGAATATGGCTCCGGCGCGATGCGGCTGACGCGGCGACAGAACCCGCTGATTCTGGACATTCCCGAGTCGAATCTCGACAGTGTGCTCGAGTCCGAGATACTCGAGATTCACAGTCCCGAGCCAAGCGTGTTCACACGCGGGGCAATGGCGTGTACGGGCTCAGAGTTCTGTTCGTTGGCGCTGACGGAGACGAAAGCCAGAATGGCGGTTATGTTGCGCTGGTTACAGTCGAATGTAGATATGCCAGAAGATGTCGAACAGGTCAAGATCCACTACTCCGGTTGCACGGCAGATTGCGGACAGGCGATGACTGCCGATATCGGCTTTCACGGAATGCGAGCGCGAAAAGACGGAGAGATGGTAGAAGCGCTGGATATCGGTGTTGGTGGCGGTATCGGAGATGACCCCAGTTTCGTCGAGTGGATCAGACAGCGTGTGCCGGCTGATGAGGTCCCCGGGCTGGTGAGAAATCTTCTCAGCGCGTTCGCCGAAACCCGGAGTGAAGATCAGACGTTCAGACAGTGGGTCGGAGCCACCGACAAGGACACACTCATCGAATTTGCGGAGCCAAAAGAAACCGACTATCAGGACCCCTGTTTGCACGATGCGAAACAGTCCTGGTATCCGTTCGCTGATGAGGAGGGACCTGCACCGACTGCTGCCGATGGGACACCGTTGGCGACCGAGAGTGATGACTGACCTGATCGTAATATGGTCAAAGACAAGACTGACAACGCGACAGTGGCTGTACAAACAGTGACGATTGATGTCGCACTGCAACTGTCCACCTCAAGGCCCGACAGTACTGCCCGAAGACGAGGTGACCGGTGAATAACCCAGTCTCGACCACCTGTATGCGGTGTGCAGTCGGGTGCGGCCAGCTCACCGGGACAGTCGATTCCGGATACGGTATCGACGGCGTCAAGGGTGACATCACACATCCGACAAATCATGGACTGGCGTGTGCCCGCGGCATCGAGGAAACCGAAAATCCGGGTGGACGGTGGCTGACAAGACCACATATCCGGCCTAACGAGGAGTTAGTCCCGACGACGTGGGATATTGCGCTGGAGCGGGTGATCGAGGAATTTCGGGCGACTCTCGAGACCGGCCGCGACAGACTCGCAGTACTCGGGAGCGGCCAACAGACGAATGAGGCAGCGTACGCGCTCGGCAAACTGGCTCGTGGTGGGTTCGGGACGAAACACTACGACGCGAACACGACACTGTGCATGGCGAGTGCCGTGACCGCGTATTATGAAGCGTTTGGAAGCGACAGCCCTCCGTGCACGTACGACGATATCGGAGACGCAAACACACACGTTGTCTGGGGGGCGAACCCGGCTGTTGCTCATCCTGTCATGTTTCGGTGGATTGCCGAAAGCGGAGCCGCCGACCAGAGTCAACTCATCGTTATCGATCCTGTCGAGACAGAAACTGCACAGTGTGGTGATCACCACATCGCGCCCGAGCCAGGAACAGACCTTGCACTGGCTCGCGCTGTTCTGGCTCGCGTGATTGAGCGCGGAGAACTCGACAGTGAGTTCATCGAGACCGCAACAACCGGCTTCGAGACTGTTCGCTCGGCGCTGCCAGATGCCGAGGATGCAGCGGCAACTGCGGGCGTCTCTATGACTGCCGTCGACGCGCTGGCAGAGGCGTTCGGTGATTCGACGCTCGTCTATTGGGGTATGGGAGTCAATCAGAGCGTTCAGGGGACTGAGACTGCTGGCGCGCTGATTGATCTCTGTCTCGCGACGGGTAATCTCGGGCCTGGAAGCGGACCGTTCTCACTCACCGGGCAGGCAAACTCGATGGGGACGCGCGTCTGCTCGGCAAAAGGATCGTGGCCAGGAATGCGAGCGTTCGATAATCCTGCTGAACGTCAGAGTATCGCCGACGCATGGAATATTCCGGTCGGCAGACTGCCGAACGATTCCGGTCCCGGGCCGGTCGGTATCAGCCGGGCGATTGATGATGGGACAGTCGAGACCGTGTGGGCAGTTGCCACAAATCCGGCTGCGGGTCTACCGAACGCATCAGCTGCTCAAGACCGGCTTCGAGATGCATTTCTCGTCGTCCAAGACGCGTTTCATACCGATACAACGGAGTTAGCAGATGTCGTTTTGCCGGCGGCGACGTGGGGAGAGTCTGACGGGACAGTCGTGAACATGGAGCGTCGAATTTCCCGCGTCCGTCCAGCCTCGAGACTCGCGCCGGCAGTCCGAACCGATCTTGACATTATCACGACGATTGGTGACGCAATCGCTCCTGGACTGTTTCCTGAGACAGCCACAGAATCCGTGTTTGACGAACTTGCCTCGCTCACTGCCGGGACGGCCGCAGATCTGTCGGGGATCTCATACGACCGACTCGCCGACGAGGGTGCTGTCCGGTGGCCGGCCCCTAGCGCCAACTCGGAGGGTGGATACCGATACTACAAAAAAGGCGACTGGGAGTTCCGAACGCCATCTGGTTGCGCCCGGTTCTCGACTGGAACCCACAGTGGAGTTGCTGAGCCACCCACCGAATCGTATCCACTCACCCTCACGACTGGCCGTGAATCAGACGGATACAACACCGGGATTCGATCGCGGAATGAGTCCCCAGAGCCGCTGGTAGCCGCTCGAGTCAACCCCGGCACAATCGAGACACTGAACGAAGGTCTCCCTGGCGATAATAAAGCCAGCATCAGTGCCGGCGCAATCGCCAATCTTAGTTCTCGTCGCGGATCAGCTCTCGTCCAGGTGACGCGTAATACCGCCGTTCCGACGGGGATGGTGTGGCTACCAATCCATCATGCCGCGACGAACGAATTGACACTCGCGGCGACTGATCCCCGCTCAAACGAGCCGAACTACAAGCAGTGTGCGGTCGCACTCACACCAGTTAGTGCCGAAGCCACTGCGGAGAAGACAACCCAATCGGAAGCACCATCCTCACCTTCCTGAACGACGCGCCGCGACTCCAGAAGTATATCCAAGTATGAGACGACGCGACATCGTGAACTGACTCGGGGTCAGGTCATCCGTCGAGAATCGCCGATTCTCGTCATCACTCCTCGAAGAGTTCCGTCCGACCCCGAGGCTTCTTGCTTCGAGGAGGGAACTTGCATCCATCTTGGACACAGCGGTTCCAGTCTCCACAAGCGTGGATTCGGCGTCTCCCGAGCCTCCGTGCGAGCGACGACGAGTCGTCGCCCTTGTTTTCGGACTCTCAGCCAGACGACGATTGCGTCGTCACACGCGTGAGTGTGTCCCGATAATCCTCAGAGTGTGCATTGGGAGGTGTCGGATTCAACCCCGAGTCCATCCGTCGAGAATCGCCGATTCTCGTCATCACTCTTCTTCGATTTCCGTCCGACCTCGGGGCAGTCTCCCCGCACCTGTGTAAAGTGCCGCCCACTGGGTCGAGAATCCTC
>JAQCMZ010000434.1 GCA_028274825.1 Haloferacaceae archaeon | reverse complement strand
GGATACCGAGAAACTCTGCGAGGACACTGCTGGCGGTGTCGCCGTCTTCGAGACGGCGCACCGCCAGCGTGTAGCGTTTGTTCTTCACACGCGCGTAGAGTGTGGCGTAGGCATGGAACGCAGTTGTTCCACGCTTCGCTTGTGAGTGAGACAGGCCGTCTGTCCCGTCCTCGTCGCCGTAGTAGGGCCGCAGGTGGAGGTCTGAAACGACCTCCACCTGCTGGGGAAGGACATCGAGGACGTCCTTCTGAAGGAGCGCGTTTCCGACCTGTTCGATCGTCTCCAGATCGCATTTGGTGCGGAGATGGTAGAGACCCGAGTTTTTGTGGGGTGCATCTTCGCTTTTCTCACAGAGCGTTGAGACCGAGGTCACGTCGGCGCACGCGCCGACGAGGACCTCGTAGATGTCTTGGGCATCGAGTTCAGCGTTTTCAGCGAGTGTGATGGCAACTTCCTCGTCAAGCGAGTTGACGAGGAAGTTAAGAAGCTGGTCCTCGTGAATTTCATCGTCTGCTTGCTTGGTTTTAGACACATCTTTAGCAAGCAGACGTCTCAACTACCCGGCTTTGTGATATACTGATAATACGTCTCAACCAGTAGCATCACGGGGCCGATATGTCGTCGGTGAACAGTGATCACGTCGGTTCGGTGGGGGTTAGATTGCGTACAAACAGGATCTTGACTTCGAAGGGGTGGTGCAGGTGTTGGTTATGTGCGGTTGTGAGGCATTACTACGGTGAGGGGCGCGGGAGAGAGCTGACAATGGTGGATGTATCAACTGCCCGGGTGAGAATCCATCTGAGAGGAAGACGATACTGGCGCGTCAATTCGTCTTCGTCTCGTGAAAAAAGCAACCGACACAGACGGATTCCCACCATCTGTGGTGGCGAGGTGTGACTGCGGCGCATGAACTCCGCAGCCACCGTAGGCTAACTCATGAAGAGCCGACGGTCAGCCCGTTCGTGTGCCATTCCCATCACATCGGCCAGCGGCGCGAACGAACACATCGCGGTGAGATCTGTCTCATAGTACCGATCACAGATATCTTCCATCACTGGAAACAGTCTCAACAGTAGCGCTTGAATCGCCGTGTGGCCGAATCGGCCGAGCCGCTGGGCCGCCCCGAGCAGCCCGGTAACCGAGCCGTACGCACTCACAAGTGCTGCCTCCCGGCAGCCAAGACTCGCCTGCTGGCAAACAACACCAAGCACAACCGGGTAGTGGCCTCTCGTTCGGCCGTCCTCGCAGGCGGCCGTGTACTTCCCGATTAGCTGGGCTGTATCTGTCGGAGCGAAGAGGCCATCTTCGATCTCATCAAGAAGCTGCAGCAGCTTCCCGCCGGCCTTAGTCGAACTATCCCGGAATTCCGCCGGTAACGTCGTCGCAGCCAGGCGTTCGTCAGCCGCGAGCACCCCTTCAAGACCGCCGGCCGCTGCCGACCGGTAGGCATGACCAAGTGCGACAATCTCGGCAGGCCCAATCACGCCGTGGAGATACCCATCAATCAAGTCGCCGAGTTCAGCGGCAGTATCGATCTTGCCTTCGTTGAGATACTGTTCGACGCCGTAAGAGGCAGTATATGTCCCAACCGGTAGCATCGAATCCGACAGTCGCAATGCCGTGAGTAACGCCTCAGACGAGGTCATCTATACTCTCCTGCTGGTGGTTCAGTTTCGGGTCCGTCTCGTGGTCATGTTCGTGGCTGTGTTCATGATCACGCTCGTGTTCGTGATACTGACTGTCATAACTGTGCTCAGCGTGGTCACGACTGGTGTTAGGCCCGCCTCCGGTAGTGTCGTCGTCTCTGCTGTCAACGAACCGCCCGGCGTCGACGGTCTCGTACCGAATCGTCGCCGCCGCCGGGATGTAGGGGGTTAGCACGTCCTCGATAATCGCGCGGTCGGCTTCGACCGGGATGTAAATCGTGGTGTCTTCGATAGTGATGTCCCAGTGTTGATTACCAATTCGGTGGCCGAGTTCGACTGCTGTCGACACTGCGACTTCAGCCGCCGGGAATTCGATAACGACTGCCTCCCGGGTTTCAACTGTGATGACGACGGCACGCTCTTCGTCACACAAGAGCACGCTGCCGGCGGTGAGTTCTGGCTGATCGACGAGAACACCGAGATCGGTTCCCGTATTCGTCGTCACCCGCAATCGGGACCGCTTGCGCTCGGTCTCCGTGAGGACGACTGTCTCAAGTGTGCCGGCCGCTTCGTGATCGGCAACAGCGGCAGCGAGGTCAGGATCGTCGTCAGCGTTACCAACGACACCGTTAACGCGTCTCATCGGCCGCGACCCCCCGGTGGTGCGCCGGTGCCGAGCAGTATCTTTCGCGTTTCGTCCCACGCGGCCTCGACAGCGCTTGTCACGTCTGCACTCCGGTCACCAAGGATACGGACAGTCACACCCGCATCGTCTTTGAGAACCGAGGCGCCGGCAGCGACCGTGCGGTCGGTCAGCCGAGCAGAGAGCCTCTCGGCGAGCGCGTCGGTGTCGGCCGTGGGTGAAAACACATACAGTGTGCCGATGACGGAGTAATCGCCAACAGTCGCCGGGTCGCGCGGATCGCGTTCGGTCGGCTGAATATCGACAGCATCGGCACAAACCAGATTGTCGTCGACACGGGCTTCTAGCCGACTATGGAAGTGGTCGAAGCTGAACGGTTCGTGGTCGGTCAGCCCGTCGGGAACGACAGTATCGCTGACGATGACGGTCGCGTCAGGAGCCACGTTGACGGTCGTCGTCTGTAGACAGCGCGCATACTCGTTGAGGATCGTCGGACCAGGGATGTATTCGAGATGTGCCCCCGACTCGGCGACGAGTGTCGCGTCTATGTGTGCGTAACTCGCCTCCATACTGTGGATTTTCGTCGCGCTCTGAGTCATCACATGGGCACGTGCACCAGGCCGGGCTTGGACCGAGAGCGTCTGGCGGTCACCTTGTGTGACTGCGCCCGTCGGGTCCTGCAGGCAGATTGTCGTCATCCCGTCGACGGGGTCGCTGTCGAGCGTCCCCGTCAGATGGTACGGCACCTTCACACGATCCGAGATGAGCCGGGTCGGGTTGTTCTCCTCGCGGGCGACAACGAGGTCAGCGACGCCCCGTTTCCCGTGGCCGAAGGCCGGTGCCTGATCAAGTTGCTGTGTGCCGTACTCGCGGAACGCCGGTGGGATGGTCAGACCAGTGTCGGTATCAGCCTCATCGGAGGCGTCAGTGTCAGTGCTCACGCGAACAGAACACTCCGTTCGATCTTATCGATGATCTCGTCGATTCCCGTCGCAGCTTTACAATTCGTGAATACCGTCGGGTCATCGCCGCGAACAGCCTTGGCGTCTTCCTCCAGCACATTGAGATTGACATTAACGTGCGGGGCGAGGTCGGTTTTGTTGATTACCAAGAGATCAGCCTGAGTGACGCCTGGGCCGCGTTTCCGTGGGATATCGTCGCCTTCGGCGACCGAGATGACGAAAATAAAATAATCGGCGAGTTCGGGATTAAATGTCGCTGCGAGATTGTCGCCGCCGGACTCGATGAGGACGGCATCCAATTCAGGATGGGTTTCAGTGAATGTGTCGATCATATCGAGGTTCATCGAGGGATCTTCACGGATCCCAGTGTGTGGACAGGCGCCGGTCTCGACGCCGGCAACGAGGTCTTGCTCAATCCGGCCGGCAAATGAGGCTTGTAATCGCTCGGCGTCTTCCCGTGTCATGATGTCGTTAGCAATGACGCCAAGATTATACCCGGCATCGTCAAGACGCGGGACGAGTTGCTGGACGAGAGCAGTCTTCCCTGAGCCAACGGGGCCGCCAAGGCCGATTTTCGCAACGTCTCTGTACCCCATCAGTCGAGTTGCTCCTGGCTGTCGGCTCGGATCGGTTCATGGACGGTCACGAGTTTTGTCCCGTCAGGGAACGTCGGCTCAACCTGTACCATATTGACCATTTCGGGTACGCCAGTCATCACGTCTTCCCGGCTGAGCAGGCTCGTGGCTGCCTCGCGGATCTCCGCGACAGGTTCGCCTTCACGTGCCCGTTCGCAGACCCAATCGGAGATGTACGCGACCGTCTCCGGATGATTGAGCTCGATACCGCGGTCTTTCCGTCGTCTTGCAAGCTCTGCAGCCATGAAAATCGTGAGTCGTTCAGTATCTTTGGGTGAGAGTTTCATAATGTGTATCTCTGTGCGAGCGGGACTTTCTCGGCCGGTTCACAGGTGACGTGTTCGCCGTCGACCTCAACTTCGAACGTCTGGGCATTGATTCGGATATCATCAGGGGCGTACTCGTTGTGTAGCATATCGGATTTTCCCACCTCTCGTGTACCCTCAACGGGGCGGACGGTCGCGTCAAGATCGAGTTTCTCGCCGACATCGTTGTCGTAGGCAGCCTTGCTGACGAACGTAGTGCTCAGGGCATTTTTCGCCTTACCGACCGCACCCTCACGCGACCGCTGCATCA
The DNA here is from genome assembly GCA_028274825.1 of Haloferacaceae archaeon. Classification (GTDB taxonomy): domain Archaea; phylum Halobacteriota; class Halobacteria; order Halobacteriales; family Haloferacaceae; genus J07HR59. The sequence continues at coordinate 16,475 of JAQCMZ010000434.1, read as the reverse complement.
CGGGTTCACAGGTCATTAGCGAGCCGTTGGCTTCGCCCATCTCGCTGTGGACGGGAAACCCGCCTTTAATGACGTATTTGGGTTTAATACCAAAAAACGCCGAGTCCCAAAGGGCGATGTCGGCCATCTTACCCGGTTCCAGCGACCCGACGTGCTGGTCAATGCCGGCCACCTTCGCAGGGTTGATAGTGTATTTTGAGAGGTAGCGCTCGATTCGGGAATTATCTGCACCTGTTCCCTCATCACCCGGCAGTGGGCCGCGTTGGGCTTTCATTTTGTGGGCTGTCTGCCATGTCCGGCAGATGACCTCACCCATCCGCCCCATCGCTTGAGAGTCAGATGTCATCATGCTGATCGCGCCCATATCATGGAGGACGTCCTCGGCAGCGATAGTCTCTGCACGGATACGGGACTCAGCAAAGGCCACATCCTCTGGTACATCCGGATTGAGATGGTGGCAGACCATCACCATATCAAGATGCTCATCAAACGTGTTGACCGTGTAGGGCATCGAGGGGTTCGTCGAAGAGGGGAGCATGTGCTCGTGACCAATCAGCTCGAGCACGTCGGGTGCATGACCGCCGCCTGCACCCTCAATGTGGAAAGTGTGGATCGTTCGGCCGTCGATGGCGTCGAAGGTGTCTTCGACAAAGCCAGATTCATTGAGCGTGTCGGTGTGGATACACACCTGGACGTCCTCCTCGTCGGCCACCTCGAGCGCGCTGTCGATAACCGCTGGCGTCGATCCCCAGTCCTCGTGGAGTTTCAGTCCAGTCGCGCCGGCCTCGATCTGCTCGTATATTGGGTCAGGCTGACTACTGTTACCCTTCGCGTAGAATCCAACGTTCATTGGCCACTCTTCTGCGGCTTGGAGGAATCGTGTGATGTTTTCTGGGCCGGGCGTACAGGTCGTCGCTCCACCGCCGTAACCACCGCCGAACATCGTTGTGATCCCGCTGGCGAGAGCATGCTCGAATAGCTCTTTACTGTTGAAGTGGACGTGAATGTCTAACGCACCTGGCGTAGCGATGAGACCGTCGGCTGGCACTGCGTCGGTACTCGCGCCGATAATCAGGTCGTCGTCAACACCGTCCATCGTGTCTGGGTTGCCAGCTTTGCCGAAACCAGCGATTTTCCCGTTTCGTGCTCCGAGATCGCCTTTTTGCACGCCGAGAACCGGGTCCATGAGAATGACGTTCGTGTAGACGTAATCAAGAGCGCCCTCTGACTGCGTCGTGCCAGGCTGCATCCCCATCCCGTCACGCATGGTCTTACCGCCGCCGAAGACCGCTTCGTCACCGTATGTACCATGGTCGTTCTCGATTTCCGCGAACAGATTTGTGTCGCCGAGCCGAAGCCGGTCTCCTTCAGTTGCTCCAAAGAGATCGGTATATCCTTTGCGGGAGAGTTGACGACTCATTCATTCGCCCCCATATACCCTTGTTTGCGAGCGCGTTCGAGTGCCGCGTTCTTGACCGTCTCGTCGGTGAGATCACCCTCAACGAGGCCACCCATCCCACGGAGGATTTGATTCCCACCGTAGGCGACGAGGTCGACATCCGTCTCACAGCCAGGCTCGAACCGAACCGCCGTGCCTGCTGGGATGTCAAGCCGCATCCCGTAAGCGGCTTTCCGGTCGAAATCGAGCGCGGGATTCACCTCAAAAAAGTGAAAATGCGAGCCAACCTGCGAGGGACGGTCACCGGTATTTTCGACAGTTGCCGATGCCGTCTCGCGGGCAATGTTGATTGCGATTGGTTCGTCAGCGAGTAGCAATTCACCAGGGACCATGTCACTCATCTGTTTTGTCTCCTCGTGTGGACCAATGTAGTGTCGCTCCCAAATAAATGAACATACAGTCTTGAATTAGTATAGAAGCATTAAAATATTGCTTTTGGCGTAGAAACAGTCATGCATTATGGAGAAATATGACAAAAATATGTTTAGACAGATAAAGTTGACAGTATCTCACTCTGATTACTCACAACCGGAGTAAATTTGGCATGTGCCAACTTTCTATATCACTCAACTCAGCAGGCGAGTGTGACGAGCTGCCGACACTGGGATCAAGACAGTGACTGACGGGTATCTAGGGTGTTCACAAACTACCGAAAAGATGCTCGTCACCCCGACAGTCCGGCGGGGAGGTCTGCGAGAATGGTGAGCGCGAATCCAAGCACGACTACACCGGTGATAACCTGGAAGATTGCATGAGCCCGCTCGCCTCGGGCCTTCGACATTTGGAACAGCGAGCTAGCCCCGCCACCAATCACGGCCATCGTAGCGATGATCGTCAGTGTGTAGGCGGCGACGATTCCTGTCATGAGTGGCCGTCCACCGCCGGGGACTGTCACCGAAATAAATGCGACCATTGACACCGGCGGCGAGAGTGTAAACAGCGCGCCAATAATGCCAATCTTGAGGTATTCAGATCTGGTATGCTCGTGAGTGTGGTTTTCGTCTGACACCGGCTGAGTCGATACCGGCAGGTGGATATGAAAATGTGAGTGACGCGTTTTGCCGTGCTCATGACGGTGTCGGTGAATCAGCTTTCGCGTCCCGGTAATGCCAAGATACAGACTCATCACTGCAAGAACGGTTCCAACAAACAGAGTTCCGATCCGTTCGTAAACCGGCGGAACCGAGGTCGTCCCAAACAGCAGGTAAGCGGCAGCGATCCACATCACGACTAATACAACGTGGCCGGTAGCAAAACAGACACCGACGATGGCTGAAAGCTTCGGGTCGCCCGCCTCATGAGTGAGGGCAGTGATTCCGGCGACATGGTCGGGTTCAATTCCGTGGACGATCCCCAGCAAGCCTGCTGTGAGAAAATAGCCGAGACTGGTAGTCAGCCTGGGCTCCACCCCAGGGTCAGCCAGTAATTCAATCATTCAGACTTCTCACGCGCTGAAAGAGACCGGGGTGTTGCCGCTGCAGCCGCGACACACGGTAGAGTCCGGATAGTCGGAGGGTTTCTGCTTTTGTTTGTGAACCAGTCATTTGATTGGCTGTTTTTGACGATTGGTATAGTCTTTGAGTGTCTCGCAATATTTGCTCACACCGACGGCCCAGTGTCTGTCATGTGTCAATTTCGTTTTGTGAGTGGTGGCCAGTTTTTCCTCACGAAAACACCTCAAAGACGGGTCATGTATGGATGGATTTTCTATCGACGCTCGTAGAGTCAGTTGCGAAACTCGAATCGAGATTCGCCGAAAAGCGGTGATCAACCTGTCTTCAACCGGACCCCCCCCTTCTCTGTGGGAGAACACAGCCGGGGGTACCGCAGTACGGAGACAAACAGCCGTAGATCAGTTCGATGCGGATGTATGGTATGTATCGTTGATATCACGACACACGAATCAAAGAATGAGGTGAATGTATACTCCGCAAAAACGTGTTCAATTGAAGCACACTCTTTCAGCCCGGGACTGTGACGGAACCAGCTTGCTGATGACGCATTGTCGAAGCAACCCTCTGTCACAGTATTGCGGCGGTATGAGGTGACGTGAGGACGGTTTCTCGTTTCGGGCGAGCACACAAACTCACAAAGGGAGTGGAAGTCCGGTTAGATAGCATGTGAGTGGACACGATCTCCATTCAAGACTGCTGGATTTAATCGAGTTTTGCCTGAGTCGTTCATTAGAGCCGTATCGTTTTGCCTCCGTAAACGGTATTGGCCGCATGGATAAACAGCCCATCCGTCAGAGAGTGTGGGAGGATCTCGAGTCGAGTGGCGTCGCCCGGTTCCCGTTTCCTCCGACGGATCGGATCCCGAATTTCGCGGGGGCTGACGAGGCTGCCGAACGGTTGATCAGCATATCAGATTGGAAAACAGCCGAGACAGCAAAGAGTAATCCCGACGCTCCCCAGTTGCCCGTCCGCCGAAGAGCGCTTCACAGCGAGAAGACGGTGTTCGTCGCACAGCCGCGTCTTCGCGACTCGAATCCGTTTCTCCGTCTTGACCCGGGAAGTATCGACGATGTCGACGATGCCACGACGGTCTCGGGGATTTCGACACACGGGACAGCCGTCGGACCGGACGCGGTCCCTCAGATCGACTTGATCATCGCCGGGAGCGTCGCAGTTGGGCCAGACGGGGAGCGAATCGGGAAGGGAGAGGGATACAGCGATCTCGAGTGGGCGATGCTCCGAGAACTCGGGGCCGTCACCGAGGACACGACGGTTGCGACGACGGTTCATGAACGCCAAGTGCTTGACGGGCCACCGGGAGTGGATGTCGATCTACCTGCGCCCGAGTCTCACGATGTCCCGCTCGATCTGATCGTCACGCCCGACCGGGTGATTCGGGCCAATTCGCCGTACAATAGGCCAACAGGGGTCGACTGGGATCAGCTTCCAGGCGAGCGACTGGATAAAATCCCCGTTCTCGCGGAGATGAATCCTGACGATACCTGAGAGTCAGGCGTCTCTCGTGTGTCAAATCGTGCAGAGGCTGAGCGAATTCTCGGGCGGCCGATGAGCCGCTGTTAGAGTCTGCGCCCGCTCCTCGGGGGGTGGACAATACAATCTGTGCCACCCAGTATATTCTCGTGGTCCGGTGAGATCGGCAGGCTACTGTGCAGTCGCATTTGTTTTTAAACGGATTGGCACTCAGACTCGTGTATGCGATTAGTCCAGGTGATGATTCCGGCAGGTGAGCGAGAGGCAGTCGTCGGTGTTCTCGAGGATGAGGGAATCGATTATGTCGTCACTGACGAGACGAGTGGTCGGGAGTTCACCGCCGTGGTGACGTTTCCGCTGCCGACAGCGGCAGTCGACCCCGTCGTGGAATCGCTTCGAGACGCCGGGATTGACGAGCGGACGTACACGGTGATTATCGAGGCAGAGACGGTCATATCGCGACAGTTCGAGCAACTCGAAGAAAAGTACGCACAACAGGAGGACGGCACTGAAGACCGAATCTCGCGTGCGGAACTGAAAACGAAGGCCGCAGAGTTCGCCTCCTCGCTGCAGACGTATCTCATCATGACTGTCGTATCGGCGGTAATCGCGACGGCCGGGTTACTGTTGGGTTCGCCAGCGACGGTTGTCGGGTCAATGGTAATCGCACCGCTGATTGGCCCGGCGATGGCGGCGTCCGTCGGGACAGTTGTCGACGATCAGGAGTTGTTCAGTCGGGGTGTTCGATATCAAGTGATCGGGGTCATCGTTGCTATCGTCGCCGCCGCCGGGTTCACTGCGGTACTTCGTGGGCTCAATCTCGTTCCACCCGGGCTGGATCCGCTCGCAATCGCGGAGATTGCGGAGCGAGCAATGCCGAACTTACTGTTGTTGGCAGTGGCCGTCGGCGCTGGTATCGCCGGGATTCTGTCGCTGATGACCGGGGTCTCTACCGTCTTGGTTGGCGTGATGATCGCTGTCGCGTTGATTCCGCCGGCGGCTGCCGTCGGGATCGGGATCGCATTCGGTGTTCCGCGGCTCACCATCGGCGCGGGAGTGCTGGTCGCGGTGAACTTGTTGTCGATCAATCTCGCTGCGCTGGTGGTACTCTGGCTTAAGGGATACCGGCCAGAGTCTTGGTTTCGTGAAGAACAAGCCCGCTCGACGCTGTTCAAGCGGGTTGGCGTCCTCCTGATCGGGATTGCACTGTTGTCTGTGTTTCTTGGTGTCGTCACATTCGACTCGTATACGGCCGCGACGACCGAATCAGAGGTGCGTCTCACCGTCGAAAGCGAACTTGCTTCCGCGGACGGGAGACTCGAGTTGCTGGAATTGGATATCACGCGCGGCGGAAAGATCCCCCCACTCCAGATCGAACAAGTCACCGTCACGATTGGCACACCCTCAACAAGGACATCTCCGGGGTTAGCCGATGATATTGACAGCCAGGTGGAAGCGGTAACAGGAACGGCTGTGACCGTCGAGGTGCGATACCTCACCGTTGAACAGAGCCAATGATCTCGCCGACTGTGTAACCGCCACACAGTGACCCGATGAGTCGTGACTCGTGGTCGTGAAGTCTCATACGGTTTCTTGCACGTGGTTTATCACCGGTGTCGGAAAATCCCGGTTCAGCAGCTCTCACCTAAGAGAAATCATCGCGGCGGTGAGGACTCGCAGTAATCACTATCAGACCAGGTTGGATCTCAGTCACGAGATAACGGCCTCAATCTGTGAACGACCGTGAGTGTCTGACTGCCGTCGGCGCTAGGTTGTTCAAACACCGACAACAGATAAGAGAGGAAACACGGTATCAGGCCGGATCTCGGCTGGGGAGATCGGTCTCGTACCCGACTGCATCGACTGCCATATCGAGAGTCACATCGATATTGTCCATATCGGAGACACTCATATACACGTCAGCCGTCATCTCGGTTGACAGATCACTTTTGTTGCAGACGGTAATGAGCGGGATATCACGACGAGCAAACCGGTCTTGCAGCTGATCACGGAGTTCCAACTGGACGGGAAGCGGATACCCGCAGTTTCCAGAGGCGTCAGCGAAAAAGAGCACACAATCTGCCAGATACTCGAGTGCCGAGACCGCCTGTCGCTCGATATCGTTCCGGTCTGTCTCCGGCCGGTCGAGAAGTCCCGGCGTATCGACCAGTTGATACCGAATCCGCTCCCGGGTGAGATGGCCAATCTGGATCTTTCGGGTGGTGAACGGGTACTCTGCGATCTCGTTGGAGGCACGAGTCACAGTGTTGACGAACGACGACTTCCCGACGTTCGGGTACCCCGCAACGACGATTGCAGGGTCGTCAGGGTTGATATCGGGCAGATCCCGGAGATCGTTCCGAGCGTCTCCGATTGCGCGAAGATCGGCAGTGACCTCGTCCATGACGTCTGCCATCCGGGCGAACGCTTGTTTTCGGTGTTTCCGCGCGGCGTCTATCTCGCTTGACCGCATCCGAGAGCGTGTTTCGTCTCGGATCCCCTCGATAGTGCGAGCGGCCCAGGAGACGTTCCCGATCGACTGGCGGAGTGATCCAACGTCGACAATCGCGTCCGACAACTCGAGATAGAACGGGTCGACATCACGGTCGAAATCTGGCCATCGACCAGCTATCTGTTGAAGATTATCGGAGAGAATGTTGGCTGCGGTCTGAAGCATCGACTCCTGAGCCTCCCGGCCGTCTTTCGCTCGGCCCGTCCGAGCAGCCCTAGAAAAGGCTTTATCCAGAAGTTCGTCCGACCGCGGAGTGGTCGGGAGGTTCTCGAAAATCATGATATGCATACTATTCGGGCCTCGGGCATAAACGCGTCCGTTCGTCCGCCATTCCGCTGTTCTAGCCGAGCTATCTGAACTACCCGAGTCATCTAAGCCATCTAAGCCATCTGAGCCAGATCCATCAGGAGTCTGCCTGACACCTCTATGTGAGAGCCACCGTAGCATCGCTGGTCTGTCGAGTCATGCGACGGCACACGATTGTCATCACCCGCACTCTCGGCTCACCGGAGTCGCACCCGGTCAAGTGTGTCGCGCGGGTTCGAAAACGGGCTGAGGGGAGTAAGCCCCCTTCTGTTCGTCCCGACATTCAGCTAAGCGTCTGTGCCCTGGCCGAACTACCTGTCGCACAGACTTGCACCGGTGAGGATTCGCCGTTCCAGCCATTCCCACCCGTCACGCGGATGCCCCGCCTACCCTCGGTGGATTAACTCCCTTCCCTCGCGGGTCGGTTCGCACACCTCATAGGTCGGGGTGGGTGGTCTCGTTTCTGTTCCAGAGCCAGCCGTCTCCGACTCCGGGCTTACACCCGGTCACCTGTTCGGCCGGTGGGGGGACTTTCCTCATGAGCCGCAGCGCCGATACCCGGCGAGAGCGGCTCACGGGGGTCGGGCTCCCTCTGCCCATGTAACATAGCAAACCCTGAATAAAAAACTGTTCGACACGTGCCCGACTGGTATTGAATCGTCTGGGGGTCTCACAGCGATGACAGCGCGCAAGCCCACCTCTTTCGAGGTAGGAGAAAGCGCATTAGAGTTAATTGACCACGGTTCTTCGGCGGGAATATGTCTCACAGGCCCAGAGGTGGTCGCTGAGACGGGTAGCCTGTCAGCCTGCCCCGAAGTCAGAGACGCTGAACGAATCCCGCCGAGTCCCTCCCAGAATGCTACCTGAGAAAGCCCGTTCTGAGAAAAAAGAGGATGTGGGGCTTTCGGGCTGAGAGCGCGAGAGTCGAGAGTCCACTGACAAGCCCACGAATTCAGTTGGGGATTACTGACTAGGCTTGCCTTTCCCGTAGACGTGTCAAGACTGGATTGGTCGCGAGAAAGCACTGCCTGAATCAGCCATCCCACTGCTTGATGAGGGTTTTCGCCTCCGGTGGTCGGTCCAGCGGCGGATTCGCCTGCAAACGTTAAAGAGTGTAGGGTACATCTGAAGGAGCATGTCCAACGCGGAGGCTGTCCAGCTGGCTTATAATGATGGGGTCCGGGCAGTTGAACTAGGGCGTGAATCGGTTGATGCGTTTGTATCGAGAGGCCAACGAGAAGAACCAGGGAGCATGCGGGATGCCTTCTACGCGAGAACCGGCGCCTTAGTGAGACTTCAGTCCACTCGGGGTCGGGGCCGTCTCCGTGGGTGTGCTGGAGCGTACCGCTGTGACGACCAACTCGGTCACGCGATTGTCGATGCTGCAATCGGGGCTGCGTCTGGTGACTCGTGTGGGTCTGAACTTGAGCCGAAAGAGCTCAGTGATGTCACCGTCTCTGTATGTGTCGTCGCTGAGACAGTTCTTACTGATAATCCGCTCGCCGATATCGACCTCGGTGTCCACGGGGTCGCCATCGATGCCGACGGGAAGCACGCCTGGCTCCACCCTCGGTTGCCTGCAGAAAACGGCTGGGGCGGCGCAGAATATCTTTCCCGAGCCTGCCGTAAGGCCGGATTATCGCCCACAGCCTGGGAAGACAGCGACACCATGATTACTCTCTTCGAGGGACAAGTGTTCCGCGAGCGAGAGCCGATCGGCCCGATCAAAGAGGTTTGAGTTCCGCTATCGGTTGAACGGTAAGCCAGCGGTCTGGCTTCAGTCCACCCGTCAGGGAAATTCGACGTGGTCAGCGTCTTCAATTGCTCGGGTAGCCGCCGTATCGATATCGAATGAGGTTTTTCGAACAAGGTCTCCATCACGCAGCAGTGGCTCTAACAGCGGTTCAGCGTCGGCAGGTGGCTCGCGGTCCGCGAGTCCGACGTGATGACCGCCGTCTGGCGTGCGATAGGATTGTTTCACCCCGGAGAGTTTCCCGCGTTTCGCAGCCGGGTCTCCTTCCACGGTGACGATATCGAGGGCGAAATCGACCGGGTCAGCGTTGACGATAGCGCCTCCAACACCGAATCCATCGACCACGTGCCGGAGTTGCTGAAGATCTGTTGGCTCAAGCCCCCCGGAGACGAATACGTCGACATCTTCGTGACCCCGAGTTTTCAGTTCCCACTGGACCTCTCGGACAATTGCCTCGAAGTCACCCCGGCGCGATCCCGTGGTGTCGAGCCGAACTCCGTCAAGCTGATCTCCAAGGGTAGCAACCGCCCGGAGAGTCTCGTCTACCTCATCAGAGTACGTGTCACACAGCGCGATTCGAGGCATATCATTTGGAGCGCCAGCGTCGAACGCCCGCCAGGCGGCCTCCTGATTCCCGCGGCCAAAACAGATCATAAGCGCATGAGGGATCGTTCCTGCTGGCTCCCTGTCGAGCAGTTTTCCGGCAGCAACGTGGGAGAACCCATCAACTCCGCCAATGAGCGCTGCACGCTCGGCTATCCCGGCAATGGATGGGTGGATATGGCGAGTGCCGAACGAGAGTATCTGCGTCTCCGGAACTGTCGTCCGGCATCGGAGAGCAGCTGTTGCCATCCCCGACGTGTGAGACAAAAATCCCAATAGAGCGGTTTCATACCGTACAAAACTCTGGTACGGCCCCGTGATCCGCATCACCGGGCCGCCGTCGAAGAGTTGCCCCTCCGACATAGAGTCAACATCAACCGGGACACCCTCCAATAAGGCGACGCTGTCCTTGATTCCTGCGAGCAATTCGAACTCCCCAGTCGGAAACTGGTCAGCAGTAACCTCAGCGACGACGGTAGGGTTCCGGGAGTCTGCCTCTAGGGCCAACTCTGTCTGGTAATAGTACGCATCGGTCGCCCGCCCGTTAGCGATTGCCTCAGAGGGGATGATATCGAAATCCATTCTCTGATAGATACGTGCCAGACGGGAAAAACCATCTCGTGGACTCCCAGCGAGACGCCATGACATCACGGCGGTCCCAGCAAGTTCACAGCTTCTGCCGTGAGTGGATTATACAACTGGCCACGACAGAAACGGTGTGATTACCAGACGGTGTGTACATCGGACGTACTTGACAGACAGTAAGTGGCCTGTGAGCCAGATCCGATTACGTCTGTCTCATTCGGTGTGAACTTCTCGACTCTCCGGCGCCGACCCGCTCACTGGAACTGTGGCTTGACCGTCGATTGACCCTGCAGAGTCACCTGCAGGGGTCGTTGTAAGTGTCGCACCACCGGTGTCGTTCTGGGATGGTCTGCACCTGGTGTTCTGTGGGTGCCGCCTTCTGGGTGGTACAGGTTATCTCTCGTATTCGAATGCTGACGAGTATTCTGGCTAGACGGAGCGAGTCAATCTTCCGGCGTTAAGCCCAAATCCGCGGGCTGGGACGCCTATCACTCGTCGACGAGGCCCCGTGGCACTGTGTGGGGAGCAGACCGGTTCCGGCTGGCACTCTCGGATCACTGATACCGGCGGAACATGACTGCAGAGATGAGGGTGAGTATCGCGACGGCCGTCACACCGAATCCGGGGGTTTCGTCACTAACCGTGGGTGTCTCTGTGGCTGAGTTTTCTGTCTCTGAGACAGGGGAGTCGTCAGCGGACGGTGTTTCGGGTTGTTCGTTGCTCGTTTGTGATGTCGTCTCATCTAGACTGATTTCGGGGCGGAGTTCAAACACCCCCGCTGGTTCAGGCGCGTACACGATCGTCACAGTTTTTCCGGCTCGTTCGACTCCGTATGCGCCACCGAACGGGTCGTCTTTGATATCGACGATGCCCGAGTCACGTCTCGTCGCATCATGTGCCGTCAGCATATCATCATACGTGTTAGCAAACTCTCGGGCGTCTCGGTCAGTTTCCCATTCTGTCACCCACACGTAGCCGTCTTTGGTTTCGTCGCCTGCGTCGTTACGATACGGATACAGCTTATCATTCGCCCACCCGTCAGTGGCCGGGTGACGGTAATTGAACGCGCGATCGTATCCCAATCGGCTGTAATACTCCTCGTTGAACGACCCAGATTCCATGATGTGGTTTTGCACGGCTGTCTGTTGGGACTCTCCCAGCGTTGGCGCTCCGTACTCGAAGGCCTGATACCAGAACATGACGTACATCGAGGCCTCACCAACTGTCTCAGCTCCGTTGGCCCCCTGGTTTGGATACGTCTCCCAACTCGTCGCTGAGGTGTCTTGGAACTTGATCTCTCGCGGCTCCCGATCGAGTTCCCCGTGAATGACCTGCGAGGAAGTTTGTGGAGGCGCGTTGAAGACTCGGTCGACCGCATCCCATCCTTGTGTCTCGACCAGTTGATCGACTAAAACTGGGCCGTCCTGATACGGCTGGAGAATCGTCTGGACAATACCGAAGTTCAGATCACCCGGTCCGGACCCGTCTCCGTCGGGTGCATCGAGACACTGCCATTCGTCACTACAGCGCTGTTCGTAGTGGTCTTCGACGTAGTTTGCTTCACCCTCAACAACTCCCTCGACTGCAAGGTCGGCGTCCTGTGTGGCACCACTGAACCGTGAGGCAGTGAGGTCGTAATACTGATCTTGCATCGCATGGTTAAGCTCGTGAACTAGTGTGGCCTCGCTAATCTGCAGTTGCTCACCCTCTGCAACGACGAGAACAATCTGATCTTCTGACGGCTGATAAAACCCTGCAACAGCCCCGCCGAAAGCGCCTTCGAGTTCGTCTGCAGACGAGCTGTCATCTCCGACGACGAATAACGCTCTCCACACCTGATCATTCCACCGGTTGAACTCAGCTTCAGTATCTGATTGTTCGCCACTGTTGGAGATCATCGTCTGATACTCCGAACGAGTGAGCGTGCTGACTGGAACATCCTGCTTGAACGGTCGCTCTCTGACGTACTCAACACGGGCCATCGATCGGTCAACCACTTGTGTGAGTTCTGATTCGGTGAGGCCATCCGACTGATCGATATTAAGCTCGGCGTCGTGACGTGTCCCGTCCCAGACGCCAATTCGTTCCGAAGACGCGTGTGAGTCGCTGAAAGTCGGTCCGACACCTGCCGTGTCCGCAACTGTCACTCCCCCGATAGCTGCGATGCCAACACCGGAGAGTAACAACAGAGCGGCTACAGACAGTATAATAGACCGTCGCATTTTGAGTTATTGTAGTATTCGTGTGGACGCCTAAGTAATTTGTCAGACTGTTCGAATCCGCGGCCATGTGAGACTGTTCGAATCAGTGAATCGGCAGCGCGTCACGCCCACCTCCACATCACCGAGCGAGCCACGTCTAGCGCAAAACGGGGCGATAGACCGACTCTACGGACAGAGCATCGAGTGTGAGGGGGCGGTTGAGACGGGGTTTCCGTGATGGCTCGGAGTCTTGATTTCTCGAAAGATGACCCCGAGGTGAAGGGCGTCACGTGAGTTACCGATAATTACGTCGGCTGCTTGATTGGCTCGTGTTACAGTGGTTCGAGGCGAAAGCCCACAGCTTCGTGGGATGAAGCCGCCGACGGAGAACCACACACGCTATTCCTGCACGCTGTTATCCGTTCCAGTCACGTACAAAGGGTCCGTATATTCGAACAGACGTGCGATGTGCTGCTGCGGGGACCCTGTTCACGCTCGAGATGACCACGAGCGGGTCGCGACTACTCACACACCACCGCCGACCAGCAGCACACACTGTCGCCCCGAGTGACTCCCCTGTGGCGGGTGCACACTGGGAGTCAGGCTGATGAGCCTGCTGTCTGGCTGCCCGTGAGTGTCAGCCTCTCTGCGAGAGCGGGCAACACTGAGCGGATACCCAACCCACCGCAGCCTCCTCTGAGAGGGCCGAAACTGCCTCAGCAAACCCGCACGGTCACAGCCGCAGTTGTCGGCTGGATAACTGACGGAGGAATCCCATCACTTCAGGGGTGGGAGGAGATCAAAAGTGAGGATAGCCACTCGAGATGACGTTGCCAATTGCAATTCTGTCGCTGGTCGTCGACAGTTGGAACTGTGATTCCTCTCATCACCCATCACTGGCGGTGCAGCGGGAGCGTCAACGGGTCGCGGTAGGGCGGGCTGTGTGACCCCCACTGACGATTTTCACTGTTCGGGTACTCGTTCCAGCCGATCTCCGCGCGGGCACGGTCGGAGGGGCTGACAGTCGCCTATCGGTGCGGCCCGAACCGGTGACTTTGTGGCTCGTCCCCAGGAGACTTCACCACACACCTGGCCTTGAGCGCCCATCGACGGTCGATTTAGTTGTGTTCACAGTTTATGAACTGTATGCAGATGAACGCGGATTCGGCTGCACTAATCGTGGTAGATATGCAAAACGGATTTTGTCATCCTGATGGTGGGTTGTACGCGTCTGATAGTGAAGCCGCGATAGCAGATATCGCACCGCTCGTGGCTCGGGCACGGAACGCTGGGATCCAGATCTTGTATACACGTGATGTTCACCCGCCCGAGCAGTTTGACGAGACACACTATTACGACGAGTTCGGCCGCTGGGGAGAGCACGTCGTTGAGGGGTCGTGGGGAGCCGAGATTGTCGAGGATCTTGAGGCTCACGAACAGGATCATATTGTGGAGAAACATACGTACGATGCATTCCATCAGACAGAACTCGAAGGCTGGTTGAAGACTCGTGGGCTACGTGATCTTGCCATCTGTGGCACTCTCGCGAACGTCTGCGTGTTACACACCGCTAGCGGAGCCGGATTACGCGATTTTCGGCCGGTCGTCGTTGAAGATGCACTCGGGTTTATCAAACCAGACCATCGTGAGTATGCCGTCGAGCACGCTGATTGGCTGTTCGGGGAAACCACGACTACGGGTGAATTAGTATTTGCCTGATCAGGTGCGGGCTCAGAAGCTGGTGAAACTGACTGTGCCCGTGTCTTCGCAGCCTCTATTCGCCTCAAATGCTGAGAGTGGACACATCAGTCAGCTACCCATGAGTCAACTCCCGGGCATGTGAGTGGACACGGCTTACGGCCAGTCCAATGCCGTGAGAGTCTCACAGCTAGGGTAGTCGGCTGGCACAGGACGCCACGCTTCATATCAGAGGACGGTTGAAACTCCCCCCGCCAGTCACACACAGGTGGCCCGGCTGGGCGTTCGCGCGTGTTTTCTCGGAGTATAACCCTTCTGCGCTTCCTCCCACAAAGCCGTGGGCGTCCGCGCTGTTACCGCCGTGAATCGGCTAACCCTGGCTCTCTACTCGGTGAGTCGTCGGTACTGCCTTTCATCTCGAATTCCGGCTGACATCCACCAGCTGGCCGGTCGACTCACGATGCTGGATCAACACGGTCTGCGGGTAGTCGTGTTGGAGTTCGATTACTGCCTCGTACGGAATTTCGCCGAGACAGTCGACACAGACTCCTTCGGTCCGGTCGGCAACGGCTATCGTGACGATCAGCGTCTTTTCAGCGGTATCGTAGGTTGCCGAGTCTAACATGAGCTGATAACACGGCTGTGGCGCGCGAACTCGGCCGGAGACACGGACAGTTCCGTCAGCGAACGAGACGGCCGCAGTGTGGGCAGTCCCACACTCTCCAGCGTCCGTCTCGAAGCTGGTGTCGGCCACGCTTGGGACGAGACAGTCAGATTCACCTGTCTCAATCTGAGATTCGATTACCGCTTGTGCGCCGATTCTCGCAGTCCCGATTGTTTGGCCGCAGGAGAATTCGGCTGCCGAAATCCGGTCGACAGTAACTGGATCATCCCCGTCAACCCCCACCTGCAACTCGTAATCGGCTGGCTGTTGAAGTGTGATCTCAAGGTGCGTTTCAGCCGGTAGAGTGACCGTCTCGTTCACCTGTTGATCTCCATCGCTAACAGCGACAAAATGGATTGACCGTAGTTTTCCCTCATTTAGCAGACGATAGGAAACCGGTTTGTTCGCGTCTGGAAACGCTACCGCGCTTCGGTCACCGGCAGAAAACTTAGCGTGAGGCTCACCAGTGCGTTCACCATCACTCCCCGGCTGGCCTGAGTCATTGCTTCCGCTGCGAGATCCCGTGCTATCGGCCGGTGTTTGCGTCCCGACACATCCCGTGATCCAGCCGGACCCGAGGGCTGTGAGAAGGGTTCGTCGATTCATAACTGGATATTCGTCTCACCGGGAATAGGTGTTTCAGACAGATTGAGTCACTGAAATGGGTCAGTCCTCGACAACGACTTCCACGGGACCGTTCTGTGCATCTGCCGAAGCTTCATTCTCGCTGACATCGTTCCCGCCGTACCAGTACAGTCCGGCAGTCACGGCAAGAACAGCCCACGACCGCCAATCAGCCAGATTCAGCGTGTAGCCGATCCCGAAGGGTTTCTTCACGAGCATTCCCTCGTTAGGCTGCCAGTACGACGACAGAAGGCGTCCGATACTGGGTCGTTCAAAATTGTATGGGACGCCAAATATCTTGCCAGACTTCGGTTTCTCTGCCATGCGTCAGGATATGCCGGCTGTCGGTATAAAATTACGACCCGCTTGACCCCCCACACTGACCCGGGGGATGTGGCTGTGAGGAACCCACTCGGTCAGCTCCCCCCAACTGTGGCCGTGCTTGCCGACGCAGTGTCGGCCTCCCGGGAGGTGTGGCTCATTCAGGTGTCCGTTCATCATACGTGTTTGGCTGACCCGTTAGAACGAATGGACGCTATTCTGGCGGAGCAACGAACCCGAACAGGAACAACTCAGACGCTTCAATCGGTCTCGATACCGATACATCGGGGGCTCCGACAACTCCGACATCGTCTTGTGATTCCCGTCTCAGTCAAAGGCGGGCGGTCGGCTCACTATTGTGAACTCCGGCAGGAGCGTGAGCGGGGTCCTCTTTCCGCACCAACACATCACGTATCTCTGTTGAGAGTATGGTTGCACCGATGACCGGTGTCGGAGTCATCCCACGTCGCCAGACGGCGTCTGGCGGGCAATCAGCAATTGTCGAGTTCTGATAACGGCTCAAGCCGGCGGCTTTGGGTTTTTGTCTAACTGTCAAATCATAATGACAGCATCTGTCAGTATAGATCTGAATCGTATGTTCGGTGTGTGTCGGGTTAACATTCTCCCCGCGCGTCGGCGAGGATTCCCACGGCACTGGGCCGCTGATGTGGGATGGTGTGAGTTGTCGCCTTCCGGCGTGGGACGCGACTGGCTGTGCCACGCAGCCGGGACTCCTCTCTTCTCCTCGGCACGAGGACTCGGAGTTACGGTCGCTGACTCCGCCCTGAGTTCCAGCACAGAACG
>JAQCMZ010000429.1 GCA_028274825.1 Haloferacaceae archaeon | reverse complement strand
GACCGACTCCGCTTGCAGGCATAGCCGAGTGACCGGGGTATGCGGGCTGATCCACCGCGGCGGACTGATCAGTACACGTTCGTCACTAGCCACCGAACCCATCGTCGCTGATGGGCGCTCGCACTCGCCCACTGGTTTACAATAGTACTACTGTAAACAACTGGGCGCTGATTCCCACCCCTCCTTCCCAGCCATCGCTCGGCCCACGGCGGCCGTCTGGGAGTAACACCAGCAAGCGGAATCGTCTCCGCTGTAGCGGCAAATTCCCGCCGCTCACGGCGGGTGAGGACGTCACAGGGAGTGAACTACCGCGCCCTACTCAGCCGTAGAAACGGCTTCCTTGAGGGCCCGGCTTCCTGCTTCTGTGACGCGACTTGCATCCACTGCAGCGGCCGTACAGCCGCCGTCAGTGGACACAGCGGTCCCAGTCTCCACAGGCGTTCCTTCGGAGTGAACCACTCCTAGTTTCTCCAGTCCCCGCTCCAACACGTTGATAGCCGCGTTCAGATCTCTGTCGGCTTCCAACCCACACGTCGGACACTCATGTGTCCGGACCCACAGCGGCTTCTCCACCTCCACTCCACAACTCGAACACTGCTTCGTCGTCCCGCTCGGATCTACTAGCACGACGTGGCAGCCGTTCTTCTCGCCGTGATGCTCGAATATTGTCACGAGGTCGTTCCAGCCAACCTCATGTTTATTCCGAGCATTGCCATCCTTCTCGAGCATCTCTTTCACATCGAGGTCCTCCAGGAAGACAGCGTCGTATTCGGTCGTGTAGAAGTGCGCCAGTTTGTGCTTGAAGTCGTCTTTCCGCCGACTCATCCTCGCATGGACACTCGCAACTGTACGACGTTGTTTCTCCCAGTTGTTCGAACCATATTGCTTCCGTGAGAGCGACCGCTGCTCGCGTTCGAGACGCTCTCGGTCGGCGGATAGGTCGAGTCGGGATACCGACCGCCCATCCGAATCGTGGATGAAGCTCAGAATGCCCAGGTCGAGACCAACGCAGTTGTCTGGATCAATCGCTTTAACTGGCGGTTTCTCCGGAGCGTCAGTCTGGATGGTGAAACTGGCGTACCACTCGCCAGTCGGCTCCTGTTTAATCGTGAGTTGCTTGACCGTCCTATCCGGGAGGTTTCGGTGGAGCCGAATCGGCACATCGATGTTTTCGCCAGCCACTTTCTTGAGTGTCAGAAGCCCACGTCCTGTAGGACCGCTGTTCTTGTCCAGCTCGAAGCCCCGAAGATTGTACGTGAAGCTCCTGAAATCGCGTGGTGGCTTCCACTTCAACTCACCTGCGTTGTACCCGTTGGACCGGAGTTCCTGCAGACTCCGTTTGTTGTCGCGGATTCGCATCACCGCTGTCTGCAGGACGGTCGAGTAAACTTCGGTGAGATCGTCCCACCAGTCTTTCATCCCCGGGAGTTCGTCACGGACCATCCGCACTCGTTGTGGAAGAGTCCCGGAACTCTCGGGTATCTCTTTGAACCGTTTTAGCCGGTCGTTGTAGAGCTGTCGCACGATATCCACGTTCTGCCCCATCAGCTCGCGCTGCTCGTTGGTTGGGAACAACCGATAGCGTGGACTGTACTTCATGCGACGTGAGTAGAAATTGCCGTGGATTGCTCTTAAATGCTGTTACCAGCACTCATGCTGGGGTGCTGTATCTCCTCCCTACTCACTCCCGATAGTCGTTCCTTGAGGAACGAGGCTTAGCAGAGCGTGTCATAGAATAGTTCTCAACAGTTATTATTCACAGCCTCAATGTCGGATATAACTAATAGCTGGCGAAACCACTGGGGGTAAACGCGAGTTTAGGCCTGTATAATCGTCAGGTAGAGGGCATGAGACGTATTCTATGACACGCTGTTAGCACCCAAACTGGTTAAGTACTCAGCACCAGTGGTGAAGCGTATGCTTCGCCGGCAGCTCGGACAGGTAGGGAACATTTTGATCGCCGTTGTAGTTGTGGCGCTCATTATCGGGCAACTGCTTGGGCAGCCGGTCCTCCTGGCGTACGTCACCTCCGACAGCATGGCGCCGACGATGAACGAGGGGGACGGCTTCATCGCCATCCCGTCCGCTGTGGCGCCGTCACCGGAGGCCGGTGACGTCGTCACGTTTCAGGCCCAGGAGCTGGAGGGCGGGGGACTGACGACACACCGTATCGTCAGGGAGGCCGACGAGGGGTACATCACCAAGGGGGACGGGAATCCGTTCGCTGATCAGGCAAACGTTGAGCCGCCAGTCACCAGCGACCAGATCGTCGCCACAGCGTTGCAAGTCGGCGGGACGACCGTTACGATCCCGTATCTCGGGACCGCGGTGACGGGAGTTCGGACGGTCCTGTTTCAGGGGCTCAGTCTCCTCGCCGGGCTCGCCGGCATCCGGTTGTCGCCGTCGAGCAACATCGCGCCGATAGTGCTGTTCGCCGCCGGGCTCGGACTCCTCGTCGTCTCCACGATCCGCGGGGCGGCCGGCGGTCAATCACGAGAGACCCGGCGGACCACGAAGCGCGACGAACTCGACATGCGCGTGGTCGCGCTCGCGCTGGTGTTACTTGTGTTGATTCCGGCCAATCTGTCGATGCTGAGTCTCGGCGGTCCGACCGAACTGACGATCGACGGCGAGGAAATCGCAAGTAGCGGGGACGTATCTCCGGGCGAGCCTGTGTCTGCGGAACTCACGGTGCGCAACGGCGGCCTCGTGACGATGTTGTACCGCGTCTCCTCACCCGACGTGACTGTCAAGACCCCGTCGGTCGCAGTGCCACCCGGGCAGCAGGCGACGATTGCCATCTCGGTCATCGCTCCACCACCCGACGAGCAGCGAACGGTCGAGTTGCGACAGAACCGCTACTTCGTTTTGCTGCCGGAGTCGGTGCTCCGAGTGTTATCCGACATGCATGTGCTCGCGCCAGTCGCTGTGTTGAACGTCTTCATCGGCGGCGCTATCCTCACGCTCGTCAGCGGCTTCCTCGGCTTTGACAGTCAGCAGATCCGCGAGACGGGTCGCAACACGTCGTGGTATATCGATCTCAAACGTACGTTGTTCCGATGATCACCGCTGAAAATCACCTTCTCGTTGGGTTCAACTCTCTCTTGCAACCCGTATGGGTAAGCATGAGCGATCACTTCTCCTACCGGTAACCTTATATTGAAAGCATTACTGATTACTCTCTAACGGACAGTTACATGTCACACGCAAAGCAAACAGTAACCAACAGGGCCAGTGGCGACACCCCGTCACACGATGATGTCTTCACGCTTCTCAGTAACGAACGGCGCCGACACACGGTCCGGGCGATGCAGGATCTGTCGATGCCCATCGAACTCGGCGACCTCGCCGAACACGTCGCGGCGTGGGAACTGGAAAAAGATGTTTCGGCGATCACCTCGACCGAGCGTCGGCGCGTATACACTTCGCTCCAGCAGACCCACTTAGACAAATTGGAGGAGGCCGGTATTATCCAGTATGACCGGAAAACCATTCAGCCCACCGACCGGTTGGAGGACCTAGAGTTCTATCTGGAAGTCGTTCCCGAAGACGAGATCCCATGGGCGCAGTACTACCTTGGACTGGCCGGCGTCGGCGCGGTCGCTGTGACATGTGCTTCAATTAATATTTACCCCATTTCGGATCTCCTGCTCGCAGCTCTGCTAGTTGGGGCATTCGCGCTGTCAGCTGTCGGACACATGTATCAGACTCAAGGACACACGTCAGACCTCTCTCGAATGCTGAATAAAGATAGTAATGACTGAAAAGAACACATACACGCGGCGGGCGGCGTTAGCTTTGCTCGGATCTGGGAGCGCGCTAGCCGTATCGGGTACAGGTGGATACACGAGCCTGATAACAACTCGATCGGCATCGCTGAGCATTGGCGAGAGTATCACTATTACCGATAGGCGGGGGAATAATATCGGTGCCAGCAACTTCGGGAACTTCAACCCACTGGATAGCGCTGGCACAACGTATCTCAGTGTCACGAATAACTCGAATAGTTCTGCGACTGTGACGGCCTCGAACAGCAGCGTAACGGTCACAGACACGAACGGCACTACCAACCCGAGTGTATCGGGTGGCGGGACCCTCGACATCGAGGTG
>JAQCMZ010000421.1 GCA_028274825.1 Haloferacaceae archaeon | reverse complement strand
CCGTCGGTCATGCACCAGAACCGGTCCACGGAAAGGCGTTTCCGGTCGATCACGACGGGAGCGGTGTCTTTGCTGGTCTCGAGAATGAGTTCCAAGCGGGCCGATACCACTCTCTGATTGCAACGGAGATCCCCGATGTCTTCGAGATTACTGCCACGACCACCCACCAGACTGACGATGGCGCCGAGAGACTGGTGATGGGGATTCGACACCGCGAGTACCCGATCGCGTGTGTCCAGTTCCACCCGGAGAGCGTGTTGACCGGGGTGGGCCGTGACGTAGTGAGGAATTTCTTGCGGGCACATTCACCTGACACTGCACGCCCCTAACAGGTCAGAGACGCAAAGAGTAGTATCTACTCTTGATAGACGACATCTGACGAGTTGAGTTGTGATCTCTATCAAATACCGAACCGGGTTCTCCCGGCTCTCGGGTGAGATAGGCCTGCTGACTGAGAGGGGATCGTCAGTTTGGCCGGACGCTCATGTCGATTTTGTCTCCTGGCTGCACCTGTGGACTGTCGTCTCGACATACTGCACCAGACGTCATCCTTCAGAATTTGTTGACCGGCGACGGGTCGGAAGGATCCGTAGATCTGATGAGAGCTCTCACGAATAGAGTTAGAAACTGTCAGAGAGACTGATATCAGATGGCTCGTCACGACAGCTTTACTGCTACGGGCAGAAATCTGGCGGATATGGAGATACTCGTAGCCGGTGGAACGGGATTTATTGGGTCGGTTCTCTGCCCGGAACTCGCCGAGCGAGGCCACGACGTGACGGCACTGTCACGCACGCCAGAGGGCCTCCCGGAGAGTGTCGAACCAGCCGTCGGTGACGTCACTGTGTACAATACGGTCGTATCGGCCGTCGATGACACTGACGTGGTTGTTAATCTCGTTGCCTTGTCACCGTTGTTCGAACCGCGCGGGGGGAATCAACAACACGACGAGATTCACCGCGGCGGGACAGAGAATCTCGTTCGGGCTGCCCAGACGGCTGGTGTCGACCGGTTCGTACAGATGAGTGCACTGGGTGCTGACCCCGACGGAACAACACATTACATCCGGGCGAAAGGCCGCGCTGAGGCGATTGTCACAGACTCTGAGCTTGAGTGGGTTATTTTCCGCCCATCGGTCGTGTTTGGTGACGGCGGAGAGTTCGTTTCGTTCACGAAGAAACTCGCACCGCCGTATCTCACGCCGCTTCCTGGTGGCGGGAAGACACGATTCCAGCCGATTCACGTCGAGGATCTCGTGCCGATGCTGGCAGACGCTATCGAGACAGACACTCATGTCGAAGAGACGTACGAAATTGGTGGCCCAGAAAAACTCGCACTCGCGGAGGTGGCGCGGCTCGCGCACCGAGCTGACGGCCGATCCTCGACTGTCGTCTCTGTCCCGATGGCGCTTGCCGGGGTGGGACTGTCGATTGCCGGCGCGATTCCCGGCTTCCCGATGGGAAAAGATCAGTACAGGTCGCTCCAGTTCGACAACACAACGGCCAGTAACGATATCACAGCTTTCGGCGTGTCAGAAACCGAACTCGAGACACTTCCTGGATATCTCGGGGTATCTGGCGCACCGTGAGACAGTCTGTCAATAGCAGACCCCAGTCTGCTGGACCCCTTGTTCGAGTTCTTCCCACCTTTGTAGTCGTTAGGGTGAGTTTTGAAGATGGCTACTGCATCTTATCCAGTAGTGAAGAGTATTCCAGTTCCACGCTCGGTCAGCAAGGAACTGAATCAACTCCCGTCTGACGGGGGCGGTGTGCGGAGTGAGAGGGCGGGGGTCGGAGTGAGAGGGCGGGGGTTGGCAATATGAGTTAATCACAGCTGAATTTCAGCATAAGGCTTATACTGCTGATGCGTTTGTTATTGGGCCATGGAGATGGGGTAAATCATGAAATTGGCAATGATTGGCTTTGGGCAGGCCGGGGGGAAGATCGTGGACAAATTCCTTGAGTACGACAAACGAACTGGATCTGATATCGTCCGGGCTGCTGTGGCGGTGAACACGGCAAAAGCTGACCTCATGGGATTGGAGCATATCTCGATGGACCAGCGCATACTCATCGGACAGTCACGTGTCAAAGGACACGGTGTCGGCGCCGATAACGAGTTAGGTGCCGAAATCGCCGAACAGGACATGGACGAGATTCAGAGCGCTGTCGACGCGATTCGGGTGCACGAGGTGGACGCGTTCCTTATTGTTGCCGGGCTCGGCGGGGGCACAGGATCGGGAGGTGCTCCGGTGATGGCCAAACATCTCAAACGGATCTACACTGAACCGGTGTACGGACTCGGCGTTCTGCCGGGTTCAGACGAGGGCGGAATCTACACGCTCAATGCCGCTCGCTCGTTTCAGACGTTCGTTCGGAAAGTGGATAACCTGTTAGTGTTCGATAACGACGCGTGGCGTCAGACCGGCGAGTCGATTGGTGAAGGCTACGACGATATCAACGAAGAGATCGTTCAGCGATTCGGGATTCTTTTCGGCGCCGGTGAGATCCGAGAGGGACAAGAGGTCGCAGAAAGCGTGGTTGACTCCTCGGAAGTAATTAATACCCTTTCCGGTGGGGGAGTCTCGACAATCGGATACGCCCAAGAGGAGGTCGAAGAGACCTCTACCGGCGGGCTTCTCTCTCGGCTCACAGGCGAGGACGAAACAGAAGGGTTCGATACCGCAGCCACGACTAACCGTGTCACGAGTCTCGTCCGAAAAGCAGCGTTAGGCCGCCTGACGCTTCCGTGCGAGATCGACGGGTCCGAGCGGGCATTACTGGTGCTGGCGGGGCCACAGAAGTATCTAAATCGCAAAGGAATTGAGCGGGGTCGCAAATGGATTGAGGAGCAAACCGGCAGTATGGAGGTCCGCGGCGGAGACTACCCGTATTCGGGGAGCGGCTTCGTCGCCTCTGTCGTCCTTTTGTCGGGCGTGACGAACATCCCCCGGATCAAAGAACTCCAGCAAGTGGCTATCGAGGCACAGGACAATCTCGACGAGATTCGCGAGGAGAGTGAGGAGAATCTCGAGGAACTCGTCAAGGACGACGAAGACGAACTCGAGTCGCTGTTCTAGCCGGGAGATCGAGAGTTACGATTTTTCGAGACGGAACCTACAGTCGCATGCTGGACGGCAATCGATCCCGTGGGGGGCGAAATCGTGCAGTCGATTGATACTTACAGTCACACGGCGCCCGCCGAGGGTGTCTGCGACGCGCGCCCAGAAGACAGAAAAAGCCATGCCTGTACGGAGTAACATAATAATCGAACAGAATCATGGATGTACTCGTGCCGTTTTCTCCAGAGCGCCCCAAGACCCGGTTGTCCGGGACGTTTGATTCTGCAGAGCGAGAGACGTTCGCCAGAAAGATGCTGGCGGATACGCTTGCGACACTCCGTGAGACGGGTCACGAGCCGCGAGTGTTAGCGACCGAACCGATTGACTGTTCTGCACCGGTGAGCGTCGATGATCGGGCGCTCACGCCGGCGGTGAACGGTGTGATTGCGGGAGTATCGCCGATAGCAGTGATCGTCGCTGACCTGGCATTGATGACTGAATCCGCCGTCGACCGGCTATTCACTCCCGAGGCTGACATCGTCGTCGCCCCGGGGCGGGGCGGGGGAACGAATGCTCTTGTGGTCCGTCACCCGGAATTTCGGGTCGATTATCACGGCGCGTCGTATCTCGATCACCGCCAGATCGCCCGAGAGATCGAAGCTAAGGTGGCCATCGTCGATTCTCACCGGCTGACGACCGATATCGACGAACGAGAAGATCTCACAGAACTCTTGATCCACGGTAGCGGAACCGCTCACGATTGGCTCGTTGACCGTGGCTTTCAGCTATCAGTAACCGAGGGCAGAGTCGGGATTCAGCGTTCCTGAGTCAAACTCCGCGGATCAAATAATCCACTCTTTAGGAGGATATCGCCCCCGGCATTGTCGGCCGAGACTGCCAGCCTTTTGAACTTGCAGCCGGCTACACTAGACGTGTTCCAGGCCGCCGACAGATATGGGATCAATATCACGCCTCATCCCGAGGCAGTCCAGCGACTGCTCGGGGTGACGCCCGAGGATGTCAGCCCTCACACAGACGGGCTCACGTTCGCCCGGAACGCGTTTCTCCCGTTGACAACCGCCTGTCGGTACACCTGCACGTACTGCACGTACTACGACCAGCCCGGAGAGGCATCGATCCTCTCACCGGAGCAAATCCGAGAGCAGTGCCGCGTAGCGGCCGATGCCGGCTGCACAGAAGCATTGTTTACCTTTGGCGACGACCCGGACGATCGCTACACCGAGATCAACGCACAGTTGACCGACTGGGGCTACGAGTCGATCACCGAGTACCTGTATCGGGCCTGTGAGATCGCTCTCGGAGAGGGGTTGTTACCACACTCGAATCCAGGAGATCTCACTGAGACTGACTTCGCGCGACTACGCGAAGTCAACGCGTCGATGGGGACGATGCTGGAGACCACAGCCGAGGTGACAGCACACTCGGGAGGGCGTCACAAAACGCCAGGGCAGCGACTGAACACGCTTCGAGCGGCCGGGCGACAGGGAGTTCCGTTCACGACGGGGCTACTCGTGGGGATCGGAGAGAGCCCAGAAGACAGAGCAGAGTCACTGCTAGCGATTCGAGAGCTTCACGAGCGATTCGATCACATCCAGGAGGTAATTATCCAGCCGGTGGTCCCCAATGAGCGATCAGATTTCCAGTCTCCCCCGCTCAATGTTCTCCGGAAGACAGTCGCGATGGCCAGAACGGCGCTTCCAGAAGTCGTGTCGGTCCAGGTGCCACCTAATCTCGCGCCTGCGGCTGAACTCGTCGACTGTGAGATTGACGACCTTGGTGGTGTCTCGCCGGTTACAGACGATTATGTCAATCCTGCATACGCTTGGCCAGAACTAGAGGGACTCGTCTCTGTCGCTAAGTCAGGAGACCTCTCGCTATACGAACGGCTCCCGGTGTACGACCGCTATCTTCCCTCCTCGGTTCGCCGAGAGTCAGTACGCCCAGCTGACCCGCCTGTCGACGGCAGAAAGCAGTGGCTGAGCGATCGAATCTGTGACCGGATCCACGCCGACGA
>JAQCMZ010000406.1 GCA_028274825.1 Haloferacaceae archaeon | reverse complement strand
CATCGAGGTGAAGGTGAAGAACAATCCTGCGACGGTCAACACGAGTACGCCGATGACCCGAGCGGCGACGAACGGATCGTTCACAACACACCGCCCCGCTCAACAGTGAACTTCGAGATGGCAATCGCCACTAAGAAATTCAGCAGCGCATACACCAGTGCGATGTCCAGAAACGTCGATTCTGAGAGCGCAGCCGCCAGGATAGCCAGAATAATGACAGTGTTCGTCCCGAGGACATTCACCGCGAGAACCCTGTCCTGCATCGTCGGCCCCCGAATCACCCGATAAAACATGCCAATCGCCAGCAGAACGAACAGCGCCGCGGCCACGAGAAGCAACTCACCGAGCGACGTTCCTGCGACAACTATCGTATCAGTGATGCTCACTGGCCCTGCTCACCCCCATCGCGCTCGGTGGCGCTGGTGCTGGTGGTAGACACTTCTCCCGCAGAACCCTCGCGCCACGTCTCGTCAGCGAAGATGCCCCTCGCGGGAGACAGTTGAACGGCTGCGGGCCGATTCGTGGCGTCGACGAGAGCAAGATCAAGCTCAAGAGTCTCCATCGGGGTCCCACCGTCTGTCTGTGCCTCGTCAGGTGCAAGTGGATCAGGTAATGGTTCGGTCGCTTCTGAGCCCTGGAATATCGTGCAGTCCTCACGGTCACGTGGTGATGGAATCTGGGCGGCGCGTCGACCGTAGTAGATGAATCGAGTCCATCGCTCAAGTGAACCGTCAAACAGCCCCTCTCGGGCCCACGGAATCAGTGTGTGGACGTACAGATCAGCGTCGCTAGCCCGGACGGTCAAGGTTCCGGGAGTGAGCGTTATCGAGTTGGCCAGCGTCAACAGCGGGAACCCACTGCCGACACGAACGCGCATTCGGGTGAGTCGCGGCTCGATCGGCAGTGACGGACTCAAGATCACCCGTGAAACGGCGATATTCGACCGAATGATCTCGAGCAACAGAACGGGGACATACAGCACGTGCCGGAAGATTCGAATCGGCGTGTCCGGGAACGTAGGCTCGGTGTCCAGCGAAATCCGCCCGAGCACTGTCGCGACGATTGTCGCCGATGCGACACCCGTCACCAGATCAAACCAGTAGGTCGGCTCGCCCAACACGAGATAGAAGCCGAGTGCGAGGGCAAAGACGGTCGCGAATCGCGCCGTTGTGAGTTCTTCGAGAAATTGCATAGGCCGAGATGGACGGGTGACACGTGCTTCCCTGACTGACAGATTAGTCTGGCTGAGTTCGAACTCAAGCGGCTCAAGCAGCGTTGAATTACCTGCCGGTATGTACTGTGGATCGAGAACGATTTCGGGGATATCCAGCCTAGCAGCGTACGCTTCCAGGACAGACGCGTACTGTTCAGGGCCAAATAGATAGGTGTCATCGCCGAGAATCGTCGATTCGGTTGACCCGTCGAGTTGACGATCCTCATAATCGATTTCGACGAAGCGGGCTGCCTGATCGAGAATATCATGCGCCTCAGCCACGCGAGTCTCGGTGTCGGGGTCGGTCCCCCGCCAGGTGGCTATATACACGAGATGTATCTCAGGAACCTCGTCCGGGTCGAACTCGTTGACGAGCCACGAGACGGTTTCCCGGAAAGTCGGTGTCTCGGAGACCGGTAACAGGACGCGACGGATATCGTCCATCTCGGTCACCGAAACGTGGCTGCGTTCATTTTCCGGACCATATTATGTACCTAGAGAAAATTACTCAGCACGGGTCAAAACAGTTCCCCTCTGTGACTTCCTCCCACGAGTAAACTCGGGGGCTTCCCCTCCGCTGACGCGTGATTCAGTCGTCACTCACCGAGGCAACGTTCCTCGTCTCGCGACTGGCACTCTGGGTTGCAGGTGCCTCTTTGCTCGTGTGACCATCGTGTTTCACCGTCCACGTATGGTCGTCCCATTCAACACATGGCACCGAACTGTGGAGTTCATCCGCCGTCGTGTTCTCTCCGGCGGCCACGAGCCGAGCCATCGACCCACTCGGGAGTTCACTCTCCCGGGGGATCCTCCACACTAACACCGTTACCGCGCTCTCCTGTCGTGAGACGTTCGGCAGTCCCGGCTTGCTGACAGATACACGACGCGTTACAGGCCGCTTAGACGGTGAGTCGTGATTTCACGAGTCACAGCGCCTCTCTCGTGAGTCATCTCGCGCGCGAGACCACCTTCGCCAGTCGGTCGGCGATACCTGCAGCGACATGTGCCTTCGATCCAGAGGTCTCGTCAACCGCGTCGCCGTCGGTGTCCTGATCGATAAAGAGCACACGTGTCTCATCCTCGCCCATGACCGAAGCATCATTCGCGACGACAAACGACAGTTCCGAGCGGTCCCTAATACGCTTGGCTTGCTCAATCATCGCCGCGTCAGTACCCGTTGTCTCGGCTTTAAATCCGACAATTGGGAGCTGTTCGCGTCTGTCTCGGAGAGTCTCGATGAGTTTAGGGACTGGTTGGAGATCAAGCTGGAGTTGTGAGCCGGAGCGGATTTTCTCGGGTGCCTGCTCGAGCGTGAAATCCGAGACGGCCGCTGCCGAGACGACCGCATCAGCTGTCTGGCTGGCCTCGACAGTCGCGTCGATCATCTCTCGGGCTGTCTCCACCTTGACGACATCAGCGTACTCTACAGTGGGACCGTCGTGAACGAGAGTAACGTCTGCACCCCGCGCGTAACAGGCGCGAGCGACTGCCCGACCTGTCCTCCCGGACGCGCGGTTGGTGAGCACCCGGATCGGGTCGATCGGCTCTGCAGTGGCGCCAGCAGTGACTACCACGTGAGTTCCCGTGAGCAGAGAGTCGGTCATCACCCGGGCGATTTCCGAGATGATGGTGTCTTCCGCGGCAATCTTGGCTTTCCCCTCTGCGAGACGCGGCGCTGCGAACTTCACGCCCCACTCTTCCAGCCGGTCAAGCGCCTCTATCACGCCGGGATGGTCATACATTGGCTCGTGCATCGCGGGGGCGATAACGACCGGCAGTCCGGCCCCGAGCGCGGTCGTCGCACAGGTTGTCACCGGTGTGTCGTCGATTGCAGCCGCAATCTTGCCAACCGTGTTCGCCGTAGCAGGGGCGAGCAACAGGACATCGGCCCACCCGTCCCGGCCACACAACTCGACGTGTTCGACCGCTCCGGTGATTTCTGAAACCACTGGTCGATCAGTCGCAAAATCGACTGCCCACGGGTGGAGTATGTCTGTCGCCGAGGGAGACATGACTCCCTGGACGGACGCCCCCTGTCGGCGTAGTTCGTGGGCGAGTTCCACCACTTTCACCGCCGCGATGCTCCCGCTCACGCCCAGCGCGACATTAACCCCATCAAGCATTCGTTCGTCATTGGACACCGGGTAAATAA
>JAQCMZ010000404.1 GCA_028274825.1 Haloferacaceae archaeon | reverse complement strand
TGTTCACCGTCATCGGCTCGCCGCCCACAGAAAGCCACCCAGTAAAGATCCCCTCCCCCGGAATGTTCAGTCCCGTTCGGAGGCAGTCTTCGTCACGGGCAAGCCGTGCTGGGGAGTTCGGTTTCGGAATCCGATTGACAATGCCGCTCTCGATATCATCCGACCCTACGTTCTTGAGAATTGCCAACGGTTCCAACTCCGCAACTTGGACAAATTCTGACTCATCGAGTTCAACGTGCGCGCTGATCTGGTTGTGAGCGTCGGATTTGTCGTCGAGATCGGTGTACGGTTCGTAGCGCAGTGAATCCGTTACTGCGAACAGCTCGCTTCCGTCGCCCGGATACGGAATCTGTACGTAATCACCGAGACGGATCCCCTCTCTCGCGCCCGTCCGAATGAACGCGTTCACCTGGTAATCGCGTCTGCTGACGTGGATCTCTTCGCTTGCGAGGACGTGCCCAAGTTCGTCATCAGCAGGTGTGGACACGCCGTTTGGAACCGTTCGCTCCGGCACCGCAGTGCTGTCAGACTCGGTGTCCGTCGCACCTGATTCGTCCGTTCGTGTCTGTTCGGACTCCTCGGAGTCGTCTGCGACCGGGTCGTTGTCAAGAATATCGTCGATGTTGTCACTCATAGCTTCGGGAATCTTCGAGGTGGCTCCAACGGCCGTCGCGGTTGTAGTCGAACGCAGACTCGACGGTTTGGAGCGCGTCGCGGATCGTTTCGCGGTTGTCCGGACTGATGCGTGCGATGCGGTCGGCGCGTGCGACGGCTCGCGGCACGTCGCTTTGACGGGTGATCTCTTTGAGCGCCTTCAGGAGGATCTGCTCTCGTCGATCCTCGTCAGTAAGGAACAGTGCCGGCGTCTCGATTCGGAACACGTTCCCCGTTTTCGGCGTGCGAACATACGCGAACGCACGCCGGTACGCCTCTGGTTGCCCATGGCTGAGCTCATCAGACACAGCCGTCAGCAGATCGAACGCGTTGCCTCGGAGTTCGACCTCCGTTTGGACGAACCAGGAGGTGTACGTGAGGTGATCAAGGCTGTCATCGCGGAGCACTTCCCCGATGAACTGATGATCCCGGAGCCACGGGACATCGTGAAGTGTTCCGTGTGGGCCCCGGAGATCGTGTTGTGTGATCTTCGATCTGAGTGAGTCAGTAAGTTCACCCATTGAAGAGGTCTTCACGACGCCCAACACGGGGACATCGCGTTCAAAACACGCATCGACGACTGCGACGTAGTTCTCGATGACCTCAGCGGGAAGGTTCCAGTTGCCGATTGGTGCGCCCCGTCCGGCACGGTCGAGCAACGTCCAATAGATGACGCTGAGCGGGTACACAGAACCGTCGAGAAACAGTGGACCATCCACCACGTCGAGGCACCGGCGTGCGTGTTTCCCCTCCGCAAGCCGCTGTACAGTGGATGTCAGAATCGAGGTGACGTTCGCCCGCTGTCGCATCTCGGGAATACGAATAATCTCGCCTTTGACACTCCCGCGTTCGGTCTGTTCGTGGTGAAGCGTCACATCGTCGTCTTCGAGGTACACCCCAGTGATCACAGTCCCTCGCCGCTCGGCATCTCGATCGCTTTCAGCACCGCTTACCCCGAGTTTTGCGTGTGCTGTGTCGACGACGAGTCCGTTATTGTATTCTAACGGCCGAGTCGTACTGGCATCGACGCCGTATGTCGGCTCGGTCCACGGGTCATCAGTCCACGTTCCGAGTTCCGCCTTGCGAGTTTTGAAATACTCCGGCTCGCCGATCGGCTCGACCGTTCCACCGTCGTGGGTGAGGAGGTCGAACAGGTCGCGGGCGTGTGTAGCCTGATCATCCACCTCGCGCGGGATGCCAGCGTCAACGCGTTCAGCGAGCTGACGCACTACGTCGAAAGCACGTTCGTCCATTTACTCGTCACCTAGGATGCGTCCACCTCGATGTACGTCAACTCTACTAGCGTTCGTGTCTTCGTCGATTGAGACTTCAATCTCGTGTTCAGCCCCCTGAATGAGTCGCTCGTCATGGGAGACGACGATCACTTGCGGGACATCCCACTCGGAGATGCTGTCAAGCATCTGTTCGAGACGCCCGACGTGGCCTTCATCGAGGAATGTCGTCGGTTCATCGAGGATGAACGGCGGGAGGCGACCGCTGTCGCCCTCGCGCATCTCGGCGATGAGTTTGTAAATTCCGGCGCGGAGCGCGAGATTGACGATGGCGCGTTCCCCACCGCTGGCGTTACTCGGGTGTTCGAGCGTCCCGTCGTCACGAAGCAATTGAATCGCATACGGCGTCCCATCAGGCCCCTCTTCGAGGATGCGCACCTGCTGGTAGCTACTGTTCTTGTATATGTCGCTGAAGATGTCGTTCGTGTACTGGTTGATGTAAGCCAGATACTGCTCGCGGAGGTCCCCTTTAGTGCTCCGATACACTGCCATCATGCGATCGAACTCGTCCGACCGCTCTTCAGCCCACTTGCGTTTTTCCGCCTCGAGGGCAAGGCGCTCGCGGAAGTACTCTAGATTCTCAAGGTCGTTTTCAAGCACCGTCCGCTCTTTTTTGAGCGAGTCTAGTTCCGTGGTCAGTTCCGCTACGGTGGCCTCGCGGTCCTCGATCTTCTGTGTCGCCGTTTCCAACTTATTTCGCTGTTCTTCGACGTCGATCGAGCCGAGTTCTTCGGTGAGCTCGCCAATGTCTTCCTCAACGCCAGCGATCTGCTCGTTGAGGTTCTCGATTGTGTCCCGTGCGTGACCGATATCCTTCTTGTGACCTGCGATTGCCGTCTCTAACTCGCTGATCTCGTCGTATGCATCCACCACATCAGAAACGAGCTCGCGCTGTTCTATCGCGGTGTCAACTGCTTGTTGAGCATCCTCAACTGCTGCTTTTGCCTCAGCAACCGCGTCGCGCTGCGCTTCA
The DNA here is from genome assembly GCA_028274825.1 of Haloferacaceae archaeon. Taxonomy (GTDB): domain Archaea; phylum Halobacteriota; class Halobacteria; order Halobacteriales; family Haloferacaceae; genus J07HR59. Next base: position 7,358 of record JAQCMZ010000404.1, on the reverse strand, counting down.
ATCTGCTCGTCGTAGTCGTCGACCTCTGCGTTCGCCTCGGCTATTTCTGCTTCAAGCTCCTCGCGTTCACCTTCGAGATCAGCAAGCTCGTCCGCAAGATCGTCTCGCTCCTCTCGACGTTCTTCAACAGTCTCAAAGGCCGCCACAACCTCTTTTCCGTCTTCAATCTCCGTTTCGAGCGACTCGATGTCCGACTTGAGGTCAGCGAGCGTGTCGTGAAGCTCATCGACCTCTGACTCCGCAGATTCAAGCTGGGTTTCGGCGTCGGCGAGTTCGGACTCTGCCTCGGCGTGGGCGTCCTGTACTGTCTCACGCTCGTCTTCGAGTGTGTTCACGCGCTCCGCTTTCACCTCAACCGTGTCGTCACGAAAGCCTCGCAGTTCGATCGCCGCTTCACGACACTCGTCAAGAGCGTCTCGGCGGTCGACAAGTGTATCACGTTCTTCGCTCGCCTCGGCAAGCTTGTCTTCAACCGCTGTGAGCTCGGCTTCGACATCCGTGAGTTCGGACTCAACGTGAGACGGATCGACGTCTTGGCCACATTTCGGGCACGTCGCTACACCATCGAGTGCCTGTAGCTCCTCGCGGTCCTCTTTAAGCGTCGTTTTGCGTGCCTCACATTCTGTGACCGTCGTGTTTGCCGTCTTGATTGCCTCCTGTACTTCTCTCTTTGCGTCTGGGATCCGTTCGTCGATGAGGCTCTGTAGCGTGTCGGTGGATACAGTCAAATCGACGGTCCCGAGGTTGTCGTCGAGAGTCTGTAGCTGCTCCTCAAATTCGTTTTGCGCCTCCGCTTTCGCCTCACGTGCGGCTTCAAGATCCGACTCCACTGCTGCGAGCTCATCCGACAACTGGTCGATCTCGTCACGTGCGTCCGTGACAGCCGTTTGCGCTTCCTCGCGTGTCGTTTCGGCTGCCTCAAGGGACGCTTCGGTAGCTGCGCGCTCCTCCGACAATTCATTTCTTTCGTTCGTCAACGCCTCAACGCGTGCGTCGACGGTCTCACGCGTCTCGTTAGTAATAGAGTCCGGACACGATTCGTCTGGGAGGAACGCGTTGGTTACAGTGTCTCGTGTCTCGACAGCGGCTGTAACATCTTCCTCCGCGGCCGCAACGTCATCCGCTACGCTCTCCTGTTCTGCGAGGAGATGATCGAGATCCGCTTCGAGTTCCTCTGCTTCCTCGGCTACCGTCTCTCGTTCATCGACGAGTCGGTCTCGCTCCGTCTCTGCCTGGTCGAGCGTTGCCTCCCTGTCCGCGTGTTCGATCTGTGCCGCCTCGACCGCTTCTTGTGTGGCACTCAGCGCTTCCTCAGCCCGCTCTTCCGACGACAGATCGGCATCTATCGGATCTGTTGTCGATGGGTCATCGAGTTTGTCGAGTGCGTCTCCCTTCTCGTCGATATCTTCGTGGAGCGTATCGATCTCCGTTTCAGCCTCCGTAATCGCCGTCTCAGCCTCCTCGATTTTACGTTGGTTCGTGGCTCGCTCTTCGATGAGCTCTTCGCGTTCTTTTTTAGCTTCATCAAGCTCCGTCTGTAACTCGTCATGATTTGCGAGCCGTTGTTCGACGTCCTCTCTCGCGTCTCTAAGCTCCTGAAGGAATTCCTCTACGTCCTCAATCTCCGCCTGCTGCTCCGAGATCTCCGTCTCTTTCTCGGCGATCGCAGCCTCGTAGCCGTCGACATCATGATCGAACTGCTTGTCGATGGTCTCACGATGATTCTCAGCGGATTGCTCATTATCTCTCGCGATGCGACCCACCGCACGACGAGCCCCCTTTGCCCGGAGCTCGTATCGATCGATCCGGTCGAGTCCAAGCAAGTCATCGATGAGCTCTGCCCGCGTATCATCGTCAAATAGGCTATCGACCTCGCCCTGCTGTACGTACACTGAACGGGAGAAACTGTCCTCGTCCATTCCCACCACATCGACAACTTCCGAGCTGACATCACGAATCCCTGAGATGGGCTCCGAGAGTGCGGGCGACTCGAGTTCTGCGCTGTTTTGCCCCTCCGTATCAATCGACCACGTCACGGTGTACGGTGTCTCTGCCACCTCGAATGTCATCACGATATCGCCTTCTCTGGCACCTCGCCTGACGATATCGTCGAGGTTGAAATCGTTCGATCCGACGTTCCGGATATTCGAGAGGAAGAGTCCGCCGAAAATTCCCATCAGCAGCGTCGTCTTCCCGGCACCGTTCTCGCCATGGACGAGCATCGTTCCCTCGGGGAAGGCGATCGATTCGTCCTCGTAGCTCCGGATGTCCTGTAGGTGTAGATCAGTGACTTTCATTCGTCGGCCTCCATCGGCTCGACGCCGTCCGGCGTCTCCTCTGGCCCGGCATCCTCAAACGCCTCGCGCTGCGCGTCACGGAGCGACTCAGCAAAGTTGTCGGCGACACGGTTCACACTCGTGTCGAGTTCGTCTGCTTTCCGAACCTCCTGATCGACATCAAGCGCAACCGGCGAAAAGTCCTCATCTGCGAGTTTCTCCTCGATGGCACCGTCAAGTCCCTGTAGCGACATGGCCTCGATCGATTCCACGTCAAGATCGACGCGCCCACGATTGTCGTCGACGCTCACAACAGCAGCACCGGCCTCACGTGCCATTTGCGTCACCTCGTTTGCGGTGACTGCGGCCCGGTCGCCGCTTAGCTTGATCTTCGCTACAGCCCCCTCAAGATCGTGTCTCGCAAGCACGTCACGGGCGTGGGTCGCCCCGTCCTCCTCACCGAATGCGATCTCAAACACCGCGAACGGTCGCGTCTCCAACTCAATCTGTCGGCGGTGAATCCCGCTGTTGTCGATATCGAGGAGTTGTACGACGCCCATCTCCTCTTGATCTTTCCCGCCACGCTCCGTCGCACTCGCATACCAGACATCAGTCCCGCCCACGACCGAACTTGCCGGTTGATGGAGATCGCCGAGTGCGAGCCCATCAAGATCGATCCCAGCCCGCTCAATAACCTCGGAGGCAGGGTATACACGCCCCATTCCGTGAACAAGCGGCGTCAGGAGCTCGTGCATACACAGGATCGTCCACGCTGCCTCCGCAGGCGGTTCTTCGAGTTCCAAATCGATATTGTCCCACACGCTCGGCCGAACAGCATCGATCCCGTACAGCGCAACCTCACCGACCATCGTTGGTTCTTTGCCGAGCCGAGCAGCAGCACTCGTCCGCCGCAGGAGATCGAGCCACTGCTCATCGTTTTTCCGTTCATGATTCCCCACAATCCCGTAGAACGGAATCCCGTGCTCTTCGAGCGGCTTCAACGCATCAGCCGCCCGCATCACCGTTGGGAGTGACGGAACCGGATCGTCAAACAAGTCCCCCGTGTGAATCACGGCATCAACGTCTCGGTCGACGGCGACCTCGATCGCCTGTTCAAATGCTTTTGCGAAATCCTCACGCCGAATATCCGATCCATACTGTCGCTTCCCGAGATGGCTATCACTGATGTGGAGAATACGAGTTCTAGGCACTACCAGTAGGTGTTAGCGCGGCTATATAAAAGTCGAGTAAGCGGGGTGAAAGTGGATGACTACGGCGACTCTGCTGCCTATTTGGAGTGGCAATGTAGGTTGATCTACCGTGATTCCTATAGATTTGGCTCTTACCGAAGATAGTGAAACACAGTATCTATTTGAGAATTGGCAGGTGTAGCTGTGTAAGATACAGAGGATACGTTCAGCAGTTGAACATTGATTGGTTCACACTGAGCTGGATGAATTAGCCAGTCAGTAGAAATGTGAACGGTCTTCGGTAGATGAGCTGAACATAACGACGGCAATACGGAGAACCAATCTTCGCCGTCTCTCTGTATAATTAGAGTCGCGGTGCCAGAGTGGTCTGTATAGTAACAGTCGGTGTCTAATACAACACAGATCATCCAAAACAGCATGGAGACCACTACGTGGCATCCACCGTTGAAGCGTCCAGTTGAACGTACAGACGACACTGAATACAGGACGACCGAACTCCTCACTCTCTCTGGACCACGTCAGGCAGGTGAATCGCAATGAGTCGCGTTGCTACTCTCAAGCAGCGAGCGTCTCGCAGTCCTATCGAAACCTTCCTCACTGTGCTTGTACTCTCCTCCGGGCTCACCGTCGGGGCCCTCTATGTAGTGTTTGGAGGCGATTTCCCGGGACTGGCAGCGATCCCGTATGCGTGGACTCCGATGGTCAGCGCAGGGGTAACGGTTTGGTTGTGTGGCGAGAGTGTTCGAGACTGGCTCGGACAGCTTCGCAACCTGCGAGCCGGCCTCCACTGGTATCTCGTCGGTATCGGAATTCTGACCATCGGGACTGAATTCGAGAATATCGTTGCGGTGCTCCTCGGCGGCGACATCGCTGTCCCGGCATATCCAGTTATGACGTACGTTCGCCTGTTCGCTATCACGCTCTTTCTGGCCGGGGCACTAGAGGAGTTAGGCTGGCGTGGCTTCCTCCAACCCCGTCTCCAGCAGCGATTCAGTGCGCTCCACTCGAGTATCGGGATTGGCGTCGTGTGGGGACTCTGGCACGTCCCGATGATACTCGCTGGAGCTGGTAATTTCACTGTCTTTTGGGAATATATGCTGAATGTAATATTTATGTCAGTTATTCTCGGTTGGCTGTACAATAACACGAAGGGAGCATTGCCGGTCGTGATGATTGCACATGCATCACACAATATGCCCCCCGTCGGGGACGTCGCTGGAAACGTACCTGCTGTGTTTAACGTCCTGTCTGGAGACACCGTGTTCTATCTGCTCTGTGCGTCGGTTATTGCGCTGTATGCCGGGTCACAGACGTTGACGCGGAACGGAACCCTACCCGATATCCCTGGCCACCTCCGTGAGCATCTGTCATAATCTGTGACCAACGCTGAACGGGCAGTCAGGATTAAACCGAACAGAGAACTCACCCCACCACCGTATCGCCGCGGTACGTTCAATAGTTATTAAATAGTGTTTTGATTTGAATATCGCTGTGTGAAAGACTCGCGCTCTGTATCTTGTACGTCAGTCTGTAACAATATCACTGGGGCGATTGTTTCGCTAAGTTCGGTAAGAGCCATAGATTTTTCAATTCCAAAATCACCTGTGGAGGATTCCTCTAGGATTGAAACTAGTAGCTAATATTTTGTTCATATAAGCTCTGGTGAAATTCTCCAAGTTGCTTCCGCGTACAATGTCGCCATCGACTATTGATTCCGCGCCAGCTTCCAATCGGCGTGTCCTGTCCAAGTGTCAGGGGAACGCATCCGGCACGAGGTCACATATATTTGCTTGACACAAAGATATATTGAGTCTCGTTCCATACAAGCGTTCATGAGCGAGTTCGATCCGGATCCTGACTCAACGGCGGAGACGCCACGGTGGCAGGACGGGACCGATACGTTCGGCCGTGTCTACGATGTGGTCCTCGGTCTCACGTCACCGACGACGTACATGAGAGTCGCAGAGCTCGCCGACTGCTCTCCGAACGCCGCAAAAAAACACCTCGATCGCCTCGCCGAGATGGGTATTGCTCGCGCCGATCCTGACAGCCGCCCCGCCACGTACGAGCGAAATGACGGGTATCTCGAATGGCAAGAGGCGAGTCGGATCGCCGCTGAGCTCTCTGTCGATACGATCATTGACCGCGTCGAAGCGCTCGAACAACGACAGGCAGAGTACGAAGCTGAATTCGGCACCGACGACCCAGCTACTGTTTCGGTGTTCGACGCCGGGGACCACGAGACGATCCACGACCGCATGACCGCAGTCAGCGAATGGCAGGGCGTCATTCGAGATATTCGCCTCTATGAGCTCGCCCGCCAACTCTCACAGAACGACGGGCACCTCATCCCCGCCTAAGATGAGTCCGCCTCCGGAAGATTTACCGGGTGACTCGACGGGCCCGCCCGATCGACAAACGTTACGCCTTCTCGAACGACAGTTGACGACGGACTCACTCGTTGCTGACACCCGGTTCAACCCAGATGCGTACGAACCGCGATTGCTCACCGTAGCCCTTGCCATGGAACAGTATCCCGACACGGTGACCGCCGCCAAGGTCGATATCCGATGGTTCACGACTGGTGATTTTTCCATCCATTACATCGAAACCCAGGGAGACAACACCCACTGGGAGTGCCGCTGGGATCGACATCCAAACACACACAACACCCGACTCCATTTCCACGAACCACCAGCCGGGGCTGACATCTCAGATCTCGACCTTGCTTCGCTCCACCCACTCGATGTGTACTCAACAGTGTTCGACGCAATCGAGCAGCGCATCGAATCGATCTGGTGACTGATATTTCCGTCCGAACTGAAGCGTAGCCGACTCGCACCGAATTATAAAAACTCTGGCCGGTCGACAGACGCGATCGGATCGCGTGACCCAACACTCCGAAACGCCTCAAACTGGAACGTACGCTCGTCACACGCCCCGCACGCCGGTTCCCTATCCCGGTAGCACACCCACGTGATGTCCTGCGAGACACCGAGCTCTACCTCATGCTTGCCATCTCCGTTTTCGACCGCACAACGAACGGCGCTTTCAGTTCAATCTCTGTTTCCGGGTTTGTCCCCAGGTCAATCCTCCTTGCTGAACCCAGAGCTGCCAGATACCGAGTAAAACACTAAACCGGGATTGCCGGTTACTCAACCCGGTTAGCTTGTTGTTTCGTCTCCTCTCCATTATTTGATGATTCGGACAAACTAGTCCGTGGAAACGCAACGTCAATCCTTGCTCGCGTTGGCAAAACGCATCCAGACGCTGTGCGTCCGGCGACTGACCAGCTCACCGCCGCGCTCGATGATGACTTAGTTGATACACGATTCAACGCGTGTTGGGCACTGAACTACATCGAAGCAACTCAGGCACTACCAGCACTGCGAGAGATTGCGACAACAGATCCAGACGACGACGTGCGGGCAGTCGCACAACTGGCGATCGAGAAAATTGAGGCGTAGCGTCAGAAGATTAGCTTGTAAGATTGTGACACCCTGGCTCTGTTGAAACCCTTTGACGCTGATATATCTCAAGCCACGTGCTGAATATAGAGGATGAAGTCAGCACAACCGCTCCTATTATAGAGAATCAAGGAGAATACCTGCGACTTTAGGCGCAGGATGAATCCGACATAAGTTTTCACAATCCACCGTTCGATTGCCAGCCAGAGATTTCAGTCCACACGTTGAAGTGGCAGGCAACCATCCGGCATAGTGGGAATCAGGCCGGGGATAGAGCGATTCCCGCCAGTCCTACGATGGCGGCCTGCCCGCCCCAAGCAATCAGACAGTAATCGGAACCAGTCGGGTGAACGGTCGGTTCCTATAATGAACCGATACAGTGCCCGACTGCGTGGAAGCACCAG
>JAQCMZ010000402.1 GCA_028274825.1 Haloferacaceae archaeon | reverse complement strand
TCGGCCGTTGGGACCGACGAGAACACGTATTCATGGATCAAGGTCACCCGAGACGCTATTCGTCAGGGGGTCGATATCCTTCTCACTAACCCTGAGGCTCTTGATTACATGTTTGTCAATGATAAAGAGGAAACACGGAGTATCCTCGGCAACCAGCCTGGGGATCAACCGCTCGAACACATCGTCTACGACGAGGCACACGTTTGGAGCGGGATCCAAGGTGCAGCCATCTCCTTGCTTTCTCGCCGTTTGAAATCCTTCTATGCCGACAACGATCCTCAGATCACGATGGTCTCTGCGACTGTGGACAACCCGACCGATCTCGCCGCCTCGCTAACGGGGAGCAACACGAATTCTATCAACACCATCGAATTCACTGGAAGGAAGTTTACAGCCCGGAGCACTCCCGAATTCGGACGATTTGCACCAGCCGATCTCGACGATCTCGTCTTGACGCGTCTTGCAGACGCTGGCGTTGATCAGCCGTAAGGATATCATCCGCGATGGCATCGATAGAATTGGAGTTCCTGAGAGCCTCGCTAATCGCCTGATTGATCGAATTGAAATAGCGGACGTAATCTTGCTGGCGGAAACACGTCTGAGAGAGGACGGCCTCGCGCGTCGGCGCTGTCGACTCCGTCTGGATCAGGCGCCCCAACTCATTGAGCAGTTCCTGCTCGCTCGGTAAAACTTCCGCAGCTTCCAGCGCTTCGTCCCAGCTGCCGAACTGGTAATGATAGAAAGAGCGCGGAAAGCGAGTCTCAGTACTCAGGTAGCTGAAGAGGCCCTCATACCCCTGCTCCTCTTCGATCCGACGGAGTTCCGCAACTAACTCAGCCCTCGTAGGAAAGACGCCAGCTTCATCGAGCGCCGCCTCCCACGAATCGAAATACCGGAGACAGTCACGTGAGTGGAAATTTGCGCGTTCGTCGAATTCCATCGACAACGGAGCTCGGTTGTAGTCCTCAGTAAGTCGCTTGACCTCGGTGACGACTTCTCGCTCACTCGGAAGCACCGCGGCTGCATCAAGCGCTTCTTCCCAGCTGCCGAACTGGTGCTCGTAAAACGAACGCGGGTATCTGGTTGCGTGGGTCGTCGGATCGAATAGCCCCTCATATCCCCAGTTGTCCTTGAGACGACGAAGTTCGGCGACGAGTTTTGTCTTCGAGGGAAATATACCAGCCTCTTCGATCACCTCCTCCCAGGAATCGAAACGCTGACACCAGTCACGAGGGCGGAAACTGGCGTGGTCTTCGATATCATCTTCAGTGGGAACTCGACCTAGGTCTTCAGCAAGCTCTTCGACCTCGGTTAAAATGTCCGGCTTGTCTGGGAGAACCTCTGCCGCTTCTAAGGCCTGCTCCCACGATTCGAAGTGGCGGAGGACAGCCTGAGAATGAAATTCAGTATTCTCTTCGAACTCACTCTGTGTGGATACTCGACCACTATCTTCAGCCAATCGACAGATCTCCTCTATAAGCTCTGCCTTCGCTGGGAGAATGTCTGCCGCTTCTAAGGCTTGCTCCCATGAACCGAAATGATGACGATAGTCAAGTCTTCGAAGGGCAGTTTGGCTCAACAGATCAGTCGGTGATGGGAGGCCATCAGTGTCGCGTGCAACCCCTCGTATTGCATCCAGCACTTCCTCTCGGTGGGGGAAAGCATCGGCCGCTTCCAGCGCAGCTGTCCAGCTCTTGAACAACTTCAGTGACGAACGACCGTGACCCTCAGCCTGTTCTTCAAATTCAGTTTGTGTCGGTGTACGACCGAGGTTGTCGCGGAGCTGCGAGATCTCCGCGACAACCTCGTCCGTATCCTTGGTAAGACCAGCCTCGGTGAGTGCGTTCGTCCAGGAATCGAAATGATACAGATAATCGACTCGTCGATACGCAGTTTCGTCTGCGAATTCGGAGGTGTTAGGAATATCTCCCGTTTCTTGTTCCAAGTCCCGTATCGCCTGGATAATCTCCTCCTCACTAGGGAAGACTTCTGCGGCCGTGAGAACATCTCGCCACGAATCGAAGTGCCGCTTGTAGTCATCTCGCTCAAGATAGCTATATTCATCAAATTGACTAGCCGTCGGCGTGCGGTCAAGTTTTCGCTGGATCCGACGCGTTTCGACGATGATGTCCGCTCGTTGTGGCTTCAGTTCAGCAGCCTCGACGACATCGGCCCACTCGCCAAACTCGGCAAAGTAGTCGTCAGCAGTATACTGGCCAGTATCACGAAGTTCGTAGGGCCGAGGAATGTGACCGACCTCATCTGCAATCCGTTTGAATTCCTCTAAGAGTTTTTCACGAGAGACTCGGGTGCCTAAATCGGTCGAGTCATCGTTCATTATCTACACCGCTTCCCAGCACGCATAATAAATGCTTGCCCATCAATCTCATCACCGATAAGCGAAACTGGACGCCGATTCCCGTAAAGGATTCGCGTGACAATTGAAGAGAGAGGTATCGGTTGTCGCGTAGAGGCGCATACTCGTGGCCTGCTGAAAGCACACGAAAAAGCACTGTATCGAACAATCCATGAGAGTTGGAACCTTGGAAACGACGAAAGATCGTTGACTATTAACCAACAAAGTCAATAGATGACTCAATCTGTTGGTTAATATATTGTTGAGAAATGGCAGTTCCTCGCCATCGAGTCGTAGCCACACACGATGAGTCCGTTACCTGCTGAGTCAAGAACGATGTTCAGCGGAATCGACACAGTACTCTCAGCATCCGCTAGGGCTTAATGAAACGCTCGACCGTAGGATTCCTGAGGTTGCTCCTCACTCCCAGCGGTCTCCTCGGGCCGGTCGACGTCGATATCCAGTCGGTCGATAGTTTGATTGAACGCCTTCCGACTGATCTGATCGAGTTCAGCTAACGACTCGTCGAACGCTTTGGGTCCGAATCCATCCTCAAAGACGTACAGTGGCTTGGAAGTCCGGTAGCCGTCGAAATACTCGAGACTCGTCGACTCGTCCATTTCGGTCAGGTATTCGATACGAATGTTGGCTGTCTGGAGGTTATCGAACAGATCCGTCAGTTCATTCTCGACATCGACGATGGGCTCGCTACACGTGATATCAAAATCCTCAAGATTCGACAGTTGGCGGACGGACATAGCTCGGAAGTAGCCATCATTCGGCGAGGTGGCTAGCGTAAACACGCCGTTCCGGTAGTTGATCACGACCAGTTGCTGTCCGCGTTGGTCCCGAAAGCCCCGATACGACGCGCCAACCGCCGAACAACACGCAGCGATGCGTCCGATTGCCTGGTCGTATTCCCGCATACGACTGTGTGATGTGCACAGACACAAATTAGTGACTCACGGCCCGAGGAGTCCCCCGATTTCACGGCAGACAGTACGATCACGGTACGTGCGGGGACGACTCCTCGGGTTGTGCGCGCTCCGGCCGGCATTACGGTCCTGCCGGGCCCGGGCTTTCGCGTTTCCGTTGCGTCTACCGACGGACGGGACACGGTCACGGGGCCGGGTCGGGCCAAGTGCAGGCGCCCGATACCGGCCTCGCCCGAGGGCGGGCCTACGAGCCCTCGGCCCGCAACCGGGACTCGACCGGAGCCGGACGCCTGCATCCGCACCGCAGTTGCGACGGC
>JAQCMZ010000372.1 GCA_028274825.1 Haloferacaceae archaeon | reverse complement strand
CGATATCTGCGATTCGGCCGAGTGTGTCTAACGAGAGGCTGTTACCGGTGCGGCTGGGGATTTGATAGACGTATATCGGAAGGTCAATCGCCGCTGCAAGTCGCTGATAGTGGGTCACGGCTGCATCAGCGTCCAGTGGGTAATAGTATGGCGTGACTGCCACCACTCCGTCGACACCTGCAGAGGCAGCATGCTCTGCGTGTGCAATTGTCTCTCTTGAACTCGGGGCGCCGACGCCGGCAATCACCGGCGCATCGACGCCGTCTGTGACGGCCTCGACGATTCGACGACGCTCCTCGCCGGTCAACAGAGCAAATTCACCGTTCGTTCCGAGCGGGAACACGGCACTCGCCCCGTGGTCAATCACGAACTCTGCGTGTGCGACCGTCGCGTCGGGGTTGATCGCACCACTGTCGTCAAATGCCGTCACGATCGGTGGCACTACCCCAGAGACACCCTCTTTGTCGGATGGGTTCGCGGCTTGGTTTCCTGACATATCAGCTGTCTAAGCCAGCGAGTTGATTGAACGCGAGGGCAGTGCGAAGCATTTCGGAAGCGTCGCCCTGGTCGAACACGAGTTCGTCGGTATTCCGGACGTGATCGAGTACATCTTCGGACGCGTGTTCGGGGCCGGCTGCAATACCTGCGTCGTTTTCCTGTGCCCAGCGCATCATCCTGAGATCGCTTTTCGAATCCCCCATCACCAGCGCGAACGGGTCATCAATCCCGAGAACGTCCAATGCCGCCTCGATCCCGTACACTTTGTTGAGTTCGAGTGACCCGATTTCGGCCGCGTCTGCCTCGTAGTACGCGACATCGATCTGATCGAGGAACTTTCGATATTCGGCAGGAATCGTCTCTGCAGTTATCCCCGTTTCCGGGAGTGCGTCTCGTCTGGTGAGAACCTCGTTGATCTCGGGATCCAGATCAGCGTAGTGAGCCCGTGCAAATCCGCTCGCGTCTGGGCCGTCGTTCACGACTTCTCTGATACTATCCTCGAGCACGTCGATCAGGTACACGAGCGATCTGTCGATAACCTCTCGGGCCTGTTCGCTTCCGGTCTCGAAGTTGGGCTTGATGGTGATATTGAACTCGTTGCCCTGGAGGTGGTAATCGCGCCGGAGGTCTTCCGGTGCCGCTGAGAGAACCCGCGAACGGACGCTCCCGAAGATCGTCTTGATGTCATCATCGAGGTCGCTGTACAGCAGTTGTTTGGTATCGACGCCGCGACCTGGCGTGAACACGCCAGTGCCGGCCTCGTACACGATACTGATATCTCCCGAAAAGACGATTTGGTTGCCGAGCCCCTGGATAAGAAATCCTTTGACGTTTTCGAGAGTCTGTCCCGTGCAAATGACGATCGGGATCCCGCTCTCGTGAAATCGGGTGAGGAGATACAGCGTCTCTCGGGGGATCTCGTTGTCTGTGTTGCCCGCGGATCTGAGCGTCTCATCTACGTCCAGTACGAGTACGTTCGGCTGTCGCTCGTGTTTTGTGTACAAATCGAGTGCGGTGAACGCCTGCCTTCTCGTGGCATTGGCTGCAATTTCCGCGAACATGTCGCCCACGTCGGTGAAACTTCGGCGGATTTTGTCTTTCCGGTCTCGCAGTTGTGTGTTTGCATCGTTCCATCCTTCCAGAGCTACCCGAGAATCGACCGGCGGGAACAGATCAACGAATTCTGCATACGCCCGGAGCGTGTCGGTGTCGAACTCTCTGTACAGCCGATACAGCAGATCATATTGTTCCATCGGGTCGTCGGGTAGAGTTGTCATATGTAGTGAGCGCAGGTACTGCTATCTGTAAATATTCACTCACGAACCTATAAATATTTCCTGACGGGAGACTGTAGACGTGATATGAAGGCGGTCGGCGTCAAAGACGGGTCGAACCGACCTGAGTTGATGCAGATCCCGCAACCAACGCCAAGTGAAGGGGAAGCACTGATACGAACGCTTCGGGTCGGCGTCGACGGGACCGACCGTGAGGTTATCGCCGGAAATTACGGCGCTTCACCGAGAGGCCAAGACCGGCTGATACTGGGCCACGAAGCCGTCGGTATGGTTGAAGACCCGAACGGGACGACACTTAACAGCGGCGACGTCGTGGTTCCGACGGTGCGGCGCCCACCGCCAGAGGGGGCAAACGAATATTTCCAGCGTGGCCACCCCGATATGGCGCCCCCCGAGATGACACTCGAGTGTGGAATCAACGGAGCAGACGGCTTTATGTGTGAGTATTTCACGAGTCAGCCCGAGTATCTTGTCGAAATTGCGGCCGAGACGGCTCGAAGGGGGTTCTTGATCGAGCCTGTCAGTGTCCTCGAAAAGGCCCTGGAGTTGGCGCTGAGCTCTCGGTCCTCGTTCCAGTGGAGTCCCGAAACGATTCTGGTCTTGGGCAACGGATCGTTGGGGTTGTTGACGGTCAGCATGTTGGCGGACTCCGCCGATGTGTACTGTCTCGGTCGACGCGACAGACCGGATCCGACAGTCGATATCATCGAGCGACTCGGTGCAGTGTACGTCGACTCACGGGAGACTCCGGTGACCGAGATGGCTGCAGGGTACGAGCCGACTGATCTCGTCTTTGAGGCGACCGGGTACGCAAAACACGCGCTTCAGTGTGTCGAGGCTCTCGCTCCGACGGGGGTGGGCGTGCTGTTGGGCGTCCCGGAACCGACGCGCTTCGAGATTGATGGGGCACGGTTCCACAAGGAGATGGTGTTGAACAATAAAGCGCTGATCGGCAGTGTCAACGCTGGGAAACAGCACTTCGACGCAGCCGTCGACACAATCGAGTCGTTTCCCCCCTGGTTTCTCGACGCATTTGTCACCACGGTGGCGCCCGTTGAGTCGTTCCACGATGCGTTCGCAACCGGCGATGACGTGATCAAGACCGCTGTCGAATTTGACTCAGTATGAACGGACTGGCTCACACAGCCTCTGAGAGTGATCTCTTCTGGGTCGACAGGAGATACGACTGTTCGACAGTAGTCACAGGGGCATCTCACAACGAACCGGGCAGACTCTTGATGACGCGGTGTGAGAGACTGGTATGAGCAGTGACGACCCGTCTGACAGTCTCGCAAAACTCGGCGATCGAGTAGACTTTGGCGAGTACGAGGTCGATGCGTATCTGGCTGTCCTCCGACACGGGAAACTCAGCGCGGCCGAGATTGCCAAGCAGACAGCTATCCCTCAACCACGTGTGTACGACACCGTCAGAAGCCTCGCCGACAAGGGGTTCGTTGAACTGCGGGACTCACGACCGCTGGAGGTGCTAGCGATCGATCCGGAGGAGGCCTTCGCGGGTGTCAAGACAACACTGGATGATCTGCTGAGCGAACTCGAACAGCAGTACCAGACACCGTCGCGAGACGGCGAGGCAGTCTCACTGGTCACCTCTCATCAGACGATTCTTCGATATCTCGAGGATGTCATCTCCAGAAGCGAGTACGAACTCGTCTTATCTCTGACACCGGGCTTACTCGACCGTCTCGAAGAGCAACTCGCACAGAAGCGTGCCGCCGGCGTTACGGTCGAACTTCTCTTATCGCCAGAGGCAGACGTGGCTGACCCTGACGAGTTCGATTACGAGCACATCGCGACGACTACTCACGTCCGGCGTGGAGTGACGACACCAGTTGTCGCCGTTGCAGACGGGAAGTACTCACTGTATACTACCCGTACTTCCCTCCATCCTGATGCAGACGGGTACGGTGTCGTCTTTGACCGCTCGGGGCTCGGACTTCTCGTTCTCGGATTTCTGAACACTGCAGTCTGGCCCTCGTCGAACACACTCGTGGAAGGCGCGGCTGATCCCCAGTATCCCCGTAGATACGCGACAGTCCGGCGGTGCGTCAAGGATCTTCGAAACGCCGAGGGAACACTCTACGCGACCGTCGAAGGCCGGCACTTGCTGAGCGGAGAACACCGTACAGTCGCAGGCGAGATCACGGATTTCGCGGTTACCGCCTCACAGGAGACAGCCGCCATCACGCTCGATACCGGCGAAGAGACACTGGGTATCGGCGGAAAAGCCGCCGCATTCGAAGATATCGAAGCGCACAAACTCGCTGTCGCACGCGGGTCGCCGCCAGACATCGACGCGACTCGGTCGCTCACGCGCACCTGAATTCCCGGGTGTTTCGCCGTCAGCGACTCACGACACCGTGGGGTTTTGCGTTAGGACCGCTGTGACTCCCGTTGTCTGCTCGCCTCCATATCCCCGACGCCCACTCTCTCATACTGGTGGTGACTCTCCGACCACTAGAAATGTACTCTGTC
>JAQCMZ010000370.1 GCA_028274825.1 Haloferacaceae archaeon | reverse complement strand
TGAACAGCCACTTTCGGTTGAGACTATTTCCTGGTATAACTGAGGAGTTTTCCCGCCTGACAGGTCAGAATCCACACTCCCACACGTGATACACTTTATTATCTGAACGCCCTGCCAGTCTCGTCATCTTGTGTCAGTTGTGACAGACCAGAGCCATAGCCAGCACGACGATGGCGTTTCGCCAGGTGTTGTCCGCGGTATCTATTAGCATGGTAAGACTCCTTTCCCAAGGGGTCGTCTTCTTTCGACGAATAGGGAGGAGATTAACACAATCGAATCATCTTTATTAATCGCTGTGACATGATACACTGTGTTTGGTGAAGACGAAGACGGTTCTCAATCGGGCGGAAACCCGCTCGACGGTCCTGACGAAGGTGGATCTATCCTTGGGGAGACGACCCCTGCCGAGCAAGAGTTGGTCCCACAGGCACCCGAGATTACGGACCCAAGCGAGAGACTGGAGGATAATCTGCCAGATCTCGAAGGGAACATAGAGAATATCGACTCCAATACGCAGTCAGCGTTCGTCGTCTGTGTCGCCCTCACTAATGTCGCCGTGTTTGGCGTCTCGGCTGGAATCCTAATTGGGCTCGGTCGGAGTTGGGGACGTCTCGCGATTGGACTCCTCGTCATCGGTGTAATCACGGGGGTTCGCTCGTATCAGCACTACCGCAAGTGGGAGAACAATCGCGACAGTGATTCACTAGCCACCGCCGAGTGATCGACCACCAATCTCGGGTTCACAACGTTCTTTCCAGTTGGCTCTAATCTCGATGTAATGCAAACGGTTCGCGACGAAGAGGGTACAGAGTACCTTCTCGTGAAACAGTCGGGTGATGCTAGTCGAGTTCGGGACCCGGATACCGGCACTGAGCAGTATGTCCCCAACGAGCGGCTCGCTCACGTCGAAGGAACACCTCGACTAGAGACTGCGGCCGCGAGTGTCTCAGCTTCCACACAACAGCTAATCACGGCAATCCGAGACACCCGTTCGCTCGGGCTGATAATCGAGGTGGTTGACAGGGGGCCAGTCTCCGTCATTGAGTTGCTCGACGAGTACGAACTCTGTGAGTCTGAGCTACACGGCTTACTCGGCGAATTCCGTGCTGCCGGGCTTTTCGAGGAAACACAGGTCCACGGTCGACGTGGGTACGATGCGACTGCGATGGCTCGTGAGGCTGTCGCCGACCTACAGAACAGCTCCGGTGACACGACCGAATCCGACACGGATGAACCCCTAGCGGACGTGTCAGCTGAAGCTGACTCCCCCGATTAAGAAGTGTCTGTCACAGTGGAGTCACGCATGAGTGCTCCCGGGTGCCACGACATCTACCATACTGGGCGTGTTAGTCGTCGCTCAGCGCGTCTGCGACGGTCGGAGCCTGAGTTCGGGTCACTGACGAGCGATTTGTCGTTGGATTCTTTTCGACATTGATCAGGCTATCAGCTGCTGAGACGAGTTCTTCATCGTGACTGACGATGATCACCTGGCCGACGCCGAACCCGCGCATCTCCTCGACGAGATTGATCAGACGGGACACGTGACCGGAATCGAGAAACACTGTCGGCTCATCGAGAATGAGCGGCGGCGTCGGAGCGGCGCCTTCGATGCCTTCTGCGAGGAGCCGATAGATACCGCATCGGAGTGAGAGATTGAACAGCGCTCGTTCACCCCCTGACAACTGCTCGGGTTCCAGCGGTTGACCGTCCTTTTGATAGACGGTCAGTTCGTACTTATCATCGAGTTCGATGTGTGAATACGCGTCGTTCACGTAGATCAGATCGAACACCTTGTTGAGCGTCCGTTCGAGATTGTTCACGTTTCGGCGGCGAAGCTCTGTTCGGAGGTCGCGGTAGGTACTCTCTAATTGAGAGGTTTCCTCTCGCAGTGATTCTAGCCCAGAGACTCGCTCACTGAGAGACTCTCGCTCCGCGCGGAGATTCTCGAGAGCCTCGATATCTTGTTTCACGCCTCCTACAGACCCCTGAAGCGTATCACGACGGCTGGCGAGACTGTCCAGTTTCTCGTCAACACGGTCGATGTAGCTGACGGCTTCGGTTTTCCGTTCGCGAGCACTCTCGATTTGACTCTCATCGACTGCCGCATTCAACTCATCACGGGTGGCCCGTTTCTCCGCGAGTTGCTCACGGTGGAGGTCGTTCTGGTCAGCGAGACTCTCACGCTGCTCGCGGAGGCGCTCGATCCGGTCGTTCTGCTCGGAAACACGCGTCCGACGGTCGGAGACAGCGTCAAGACGCTCTCGAATCGTCTCTATCTGTGAGAGACTGTCTTCTATCTCTTCGAGTTGAGTGGCGGCGGCGTCCGCTTGGTCGCGTTTTGTCGCCGCTGCATCCTCGGCGTCACGTTTCTGCTCGCGCAGTGTCTCGGCTCGCTCGCGTAACTCTGCGGCCCGCTCACGCTTTTGATCAGTCGTCTCCCGGTTGTCTGTGATCCGCTCGTTGAGTAACTCTCGAGCATCATCGATTTCTGCGAGTCGCTCTTCGGCCTCGACGAGATCATT
>JAQCMZ010000368.1 GCA_028274825.1 Haloferacaceae archaeon | reverse complement strand
CGAAGGAGACTGACCGTGGAATTTGCCTTCGAACTGGCGCTGTGTGCAGCGCTTGAACGGCCCGACAGGGTCGTCGGCCGGCAACACGGTGGGGCTGTCGTCGCCGCCGGGAGTCGTATCGTCGACATCTGCATCGTTGAACCGGGTCCAGAGTTCGACGACCGGACGGCAATCACTAAAGAGACCATACCTGCACCAGTTATCGAGGCTGAGATCGGTCCTGGCGAGGCTGTTCCCGCGAAGGAAGCACTCGATGCTACGGTTGACCGTCGCGCCCAGATTGTCGAGACAGCCTGCAAGGTGGGATATCTCACTCGCGAGCGCCGCGGTGGGACGCAACTACTGCGCGCGACGACACGATACCCCGACGACTGGTTCGGCCGTCTCGTCGCAGTCGAGAACAAGCCCGATCTGGATCGCCCGGGCGATCTGGAGGCACAGCTCCGGTTTGATGCTGCGCTTGGCCTGTTTGATGCGGTCGTCCTCGCGACCGAATCTTACGTCACTCGGGCTCACCTCAACCGACTCCCAGACACAGTCGGTGTTTGGCGCTTTGACCCCGACACGGGCGATCGGACAGTGATTCGTGAGGCGACGACAATAGATCTGGAAACTCCAGGGGTGGAGATCCGAGACGAGAAGCCGTTACGAACGGATATCGCGGTCGTGGGTGCCAGAGCAAAACACCGAAGACGTCGGCGTATCGCAGAACGCGTCTACGGTCACGGCTGGCGACCGACGCCTCCAGACTGCTCACACGTGAGCCTTACCAGAGACGGTCGACCGTTCTGTGAGGCATTTGATCGAGTAATAAATCCCGGAGACGATTGCCCGGATTGCCGAGCACACACCCCAGCCGAATCCCCTGATCTCGACCGGGAGGCCCTCCGAGATACCCGAACTGCCTGGCAGCCTGATCCTGCCGGAACAGCGACCCAGCAGTCTGGGCTCACCCGGTTCTCGACAGACGAGTGAGTCCTCTCACGCTCTATGTTCAGACGCCAGGACGACTCACTCTAACAGATACTGTTCACCGTCGACGGCCAGCGGCTCTGCAAACGCCTCATCAGCAGGGTAGTAGTGCGCGACGTGGACGATACGCGTCTGGCCCGCGTCGAGTTCTGCTCCGAGCGAGAGTGCTCCCTCGCGAGTCATGTGTTTGCCCGCGAATGTCATGGCTGTCCCTGTATCATCGTAGTGACGGCCACCGGTCGGGTGTTTCCGACAGAATCTCGCCGGCACGATCCCATCAGCGAGCAGTAGGTCTGGGTCCTGAAGGGTTTCTCGTGACCGTGGTGGGATATCGTAATTCGTATCCCCCGATATCGAGAGTTTCGCGCCGGTTTCAGGGTCTTCTATCGCCACCCCATAGCTCACCAACGGCGGATGCTCGACAGGGACAAGCGTCACCTCCAAGCCGCAAGCCGTGAACGGCTCTAAGGGAGTGTGACCGGCGACAGTCACCCGGTCGGCCAGATGCGAGTACTTCCGCCGAACGGTCTCGGCGACACTCTCGTCCGTCTCCGGGTCAACCTCATTTGCCGCGTGAACCGGGAGCTGGTCAAACAGCCGATAACTGTTGCCCAGTCCATCAAGATGATCGAAGTGGATGTGCGTGACTATCGCTTCATCGGGGAGTCCAACATCGGTCCTGAGAAACTGTTGGCGAAAGTCTGGGCTAAAATCAACGAGTAGGCTCTCTCCTATCCGCTCGTTTTCCACGTGTACTGCAAACCGGGTTCGCGAGAGATCCCGCTGGCGAGCCGCCTCGCAGGTGTCACAGCTACAGCCGACGGTCGGTGTCCCCGTGGTGTCGCCAGTCCCAAGCAGCGTAACCCGCATCAAAGAAACCTATGATCGCATTACATATATTGGACCCGATTCGGTGAATCTGACTGATTGCTGTCGACTCTCACAAGTTGGGTTCGTGCACGACAGTGAGACACCGCCGTCGGGGGCGGGCAGGTGTGAGCGAGGGCGCGAACACCCCGCCTCCACGCAATGAGTGCCGAGAGTGCGTCAGCACCCTCGCCGATCACAGCCGTGATCAGTCACCAGGACCGACGAAAGAATCCCTGCAGTTCAGTTGCCGGTCAGATCTAGCGGCTGTACTCTCAGAGGTCTCGATATCGACGCTCCAGCTGACGAGAAACAGGGAGACGGCTCACGGTATCCGACCGCCTATGAGGAGAGGCCAAACGGTATATCCGAAACTTATTATCCTGGCCGAATGGTGATTTGGCCATGCCAGTCGGAAATTATACACCGGTGAGCGGGGCTGAGGATCTCTATGTTCACGACACTGAGATGTTCGATACTGAGGGGTACACTGCCGTGTATATTATCGATGCTGAACGACCGGCTGTGATCGACACCGGAACGGGAGCCAATCGGGAGTCGCTGGTCAAGACACTGTCTCAGCTCGGGATCGAGTCAGATAGACTCGGCTATATCATCGCCACACACGCACATCTTGATCATGCAGGTGGGGCAGGGTACCTGGCCGAGCAGTATCCTTCTGCGGAGGTGCTGACGCCAGAGCCGGCTGTCCCACACTTGACCGACCCAGAGCGACTGATCGAGGGAACCAAACAGGCCGTCGGTGACCAGTGGTGCTACTACGCGGACCCGCGTCCGGTTCCTGGTGATCGCATTCGTGGGCTCTCTGACGGCGAGACGATCGATCTGGGTGACCGAGAACTCACCGTATACCGGGCTCCGGGGCACACACCTCATCAAGCGTTTTTCCACGACCACGGCGATGATACCGTCTTTACTGCCGATGCTGCGGGTATCTACGTGCCGACAGTCGATTCCGTTCGGCAGACGACACCACCACCGCAGTTCGATCTCGAGAAGGCACGAGCAGACGTTCGACAGATCGCCGATCTCGAGCCAGAAACGCTGTGTTTCGGTCACTTTGGGCCGCGATCCTTCGAGTCAGGTCTGCTCGAGGGATACTCCCGGACCCTCGTCGAGTGGGTCGAAGCGGTCCGACAGAGACGAGACGAACTCGCCGACGATGAAGCGGTTATCGATCACTTTGTCAATACGTCCGATCTGGATCGTATCTGGAACGCCGAGCGGCGAGCAGCAGATGCGCGGTTGAACACCAGAGGGGTGCTCGCGTATCTCGACTACGTCGATTCAGCGTGACTGCGAGCAGACTGGGTTATCATCCGGACTGAACCGGTGGGCTCGTAACTCGATTGCCCACAGACAGAGTCTCACACCACAATCGAGAGACTGTTAGTGCGTCTCAGTGTCGAAAGTTTCACCATCATGATGTTCGACCGTCTGGTATGGCCCGAGAATTCGATATGGATCGGCGCGCGTATCTCAAGACCGTCGGTGTAGCGGGGGCAACGACGGCCCTCGCTGGCTGTTCTGGCGGGGAAGACACCCAAGTAATCGTCCCGGGGACAAGTGCCGGATTCCCACCCTTCGAGTTCACAGAAGACGGCGAACTCGTCGGATTCGATATCACCCTCGCAGAAGAGGTGGTCACTCGTGCCGGCTACGAACTGGGTGAGTGGTCGGATATCAGCTTCGAGTCGCTGATTCCCTCACTTCTGGACGGCGATATCGACCTGGTCGCGGCAGGGATGACAATCAACGAGAGCCGTCAGGAATCGATCGACTTCAGTGACCCATACTGGGAGTCCAATCAGTCGGTGCTTGTTCAGGAAGACAGTGATTTCCAGCCTGGATCAGTCGATGATCTTGGGGACGCTCGCGTCGGCGCACAGGCAGGAACGACCGGAGAGGGAGAGGCTGAGACACTCGTCGCGGACGGAACAATCGCCGGAGATGCTCTCCGACGGTACGACAACTACACACTTGCCGTGCAGGATCTGGAGAACGGCAACGTCGACGCAGTGATTATCGACCAGCCGGTGGCGACGACCTTCTCCAGCGATCGCGCGGTCGCGGTGGCGTTCATCATCGAGACCGGCGAGGAGTTCGGCATGGGAGTCCGTCCTGACGACGACCGTCTCGGGGATCTCAACGGCGCACTCGCCGAGGTCAAAGACGACGGGACTTACGACGATCTCGTGACGGAGTGGTTCGAGTAACGGGATGATTCGGCTCCCGTTACAGGCTGGCGACTGGGCATTCGTCGCCGCGAACTGGGAGTACCTGCTGGGTGGGCTGGTCGTGACTGTGTTGTTGACACTGACTAGTCTCGTGGTGGGATTCCTGACTGGCTTCCCTGCCGGCGCTGTCGAAGTGTACGGCTCTGGCCGTCTCCGGCAGATTGTCAGTACCGTTGGGGTACTCCTCCGCGGAACACCGATTGTCGTCCTGATCGTGCTGTGTTATTTCGGACTCCCCGTCCCCCGACTCGGAACGATCCCAGGACTCGACATCCAACTGACAGCGTTCCTCACGGCGACACTTGCACTGGGGCTTCGGAGCGGCGCATATCAAGCGCAAGTGTTCCGCGGTGCGATCCGGTCGGTCGGTGCCGGCCAGATGGAAGCTGCTAGGGCGGTCGGGATGAGCCGTCTTCAAGCGATTCGTCACGTGATCTTTCCGCAAGCGGTCCGGCGGTCAGTCCCCGGATTCCAAAATGAGTTTACGATTGTGCTCAAAGATACCAGTATCGCCTTCGCGATTGGGCTGGCAGAGTTACTAACCCGTGCAGAAAACCTCTATCTCCAGCCTGGCCGGGATACGGCCGTCACGGAGGTTATCGTGGCTATCGCGGCGATATATTTCGTGTTGACAGTTTTCACAAACCAAACACTCGAGCGAATACGGCAGCGCTATGCTGTCCCGAGAGGGTCCGAATGAGTCTGCTCCAGATCGACAGCATCAGCAAGTCCTACGACGAAGGCAGAGTCCTCTCGGATGTCAGCTTCGAGATGGATCAACAAGACGTCGAGGTGATCGTCGGTCCAAGCGGGTCAGGGAAATCTACACTGTTGCGATGTGTTAACCGGCTCACTAACATCGACGACGGCACGGTGCATCTTGACGGGAAAGATATCTACGGGATTGAGGAGAATCGACTCCGCCGCCGCGTCGGGATGGTGTTTCAGGGGTTCAATTTGTTCACTCATCGCACCGCTCGGGGGAATATCACGCTCGGGTTGACACAGGTATTGGATTTGGTAGAAGCAGACGCCCGCGCTCGTGCCGACGAGTACCTCGAGCGGGTTGGACTGGCGGATCAAGCGGATTCGTACCCTGGCGAGTTGTCCGGCGGACAAAAACAACGCGTCGGCATCGCTCGGGCACTGGCAATGGACCCGGAACTCATTCTCTTTGACGAGCCCACCAGCGCGCTGGACCCGGAACTTATCGATGATGTTCTGGCAGTGATGCGCGATCTCGCGGCCGGGGGTATGACGATGCTGTGTGTCACCCACGAGATGGAGTTTGCCCGCTCGGCGGCGACGACCCTGACCTTCCTCGATGAGGGACAGATCGTCGAGCGAGGCACACCGACACAGCTGTTCGACGATCCGAACCACGACCGCACCGGGGAGTTTCTCGGCGGGATCGCAAATTCACACCGATGAGTGCCGATCACACAGAGCAGTCGGCTGTCGGCGAACTTCTCGGACGCCGCCGAACAATCCTGACAGGGGTTGGGATCATCTTCTGGACGTGGCTGCTCTTGCGCTGGGCGGCTCACAACACCGTTCTCGACTGGCTGTTCACTGCCGTCGGGATTCCCCGTCTGATCGACTCAGAGGCCACCGTCGCCAGCCGTCAGCCGTGGGTGCCTCCAGGACCGTTCGAAGCGGCCGCTGTGCAGGTTCGGTCGGTGAGCGAGGGAATCGGTCCGGTGGGCCAGCCTGTCGACTGGCTGGCCTGGCTACTCGATCTCGGTGCGTTTGCAGCTGAATCGGCACCCGCCCTGGCAGCTGGTGCATTTATCACGGTGTATCTCACGCTGGTCTCGATGCTCCTCGGACTAGCGATTGCCGTCCCGCTGTCGGTCTCGCGGGTTTACGGTGGACGGTCGCTGCGGAGTCTCTCGCTGGCGTACACGGAGCTGATCCGTGGGACACCGCTGCTCGCGCAGCTGTTTTTCCTGTATTTTGCACTCCCGCTGGCGGGGTGGTTCGACCGGGTGTGGATCATCGGAGCGGGCCCGGTTCCCAGAGCGGCAGTGTTTGTCGCAGTTGTCGGATTCACGATCAACTCCTCGGCTTACCAGGCCGAATACATCCGTGCAGCTCTGCAGTCCGTCGATGAGGGCCAACTCGTCGCCGGTCGGTCGGTCGGCCTCTCGAAACTCCAGGGCATCCGGTATGTTGTTCTCCCACAGGGGCTTCGCTATGCCATCCCCGGCTGGACTAACGAATTCGTGTATCTGATCAAATACTCCTCGCTGGCAGCGTTCATCACCGTTCCCGAGATGTTCCGCCAAGCGCGGATTATCGCTTCTGATACGTTCCGTGTCACGGATATGTACGTGATCCTCGCAGGTCTGTATCTCGCGCTCGTGTTGACGACAGCACTGGCTATGAGCCGACTCGAACGGGCTGTCTCTATCCCAGGACTTAGCCCGTCTACCAAGCGGTGACCTCCGCCTGACTCCTGTCGGCTAGCTGGACTCGTCTCTCCTCTGCAGTTTCGACGGAATCGGTCTGCGGTCGAGTTGGTATTGCCCGATTGATGAGACCGCTCAGCATAGTCCACTCTGTTTGTCGTTTCGGTGAACGGGCCATCGTGATTGACACTGGTGGCCCTACTCGAGACTCTCTCCCAACGGGCACTCACCGGTATGAGGTTGGCGCGACAGTCACCGAGACCGTCGGAAATCGACCCGATACCAGCGCTTTTCAGCAGAAGAACGCAGACAGGAGTCGCTTCGAGGATAGACTCACTATCCGGCTGGACGGCGGGAGTAACACAGGTGGTGACTGGCTTCCTCGTCGCCCGAACGACCACGATCAGTGGCCTGTGACACTGGACGAGAAGCTACTTGCCCCGTCTAATCAGTGCAGGAATCGTGGACTCATCTCACTTTCACCGGACGACCGCGTGGTCGGCACAGCCGCCAACCCGTAGGAATCCACCCCCGAGATGTAATGTTTCAGTGATAAGTACGTCACAGCTGGCGCAGCTGTGATTACCGTTGAGTACGCCTGTACACCAGTGAGATCCTCTCGTGTGTCGAACCCGACTTTCGTGGGTCCTTTTGAGCAGCGACTACCTCAATGAGGGTTCGTGTCAGTGCCGTCCCCACTGACGAGTCCACGTTCAGTATGAGGGGCGACGGGCGCGGGGAGCCCCCACTAATCCGGTCTCAGGGGAGCGACTGAACGCGAAGGTAGTTGGCTGGTCACGGGCCGTGCTGTCCGAAGCAGACGCAGAGAATTAGAGATTAGTACAACTGCTGAAGAGCCTGGCCTGTTCGCCCGTACCCCGTCTTCACTACGTCGGATCAACAGCCCGGGTATCCTGAGTAATCTACAGATGGTTCAAGCTGAATGCCACGGACCCTTGCCCCGGAGATACTTTGCCGTCTGGACACAGCGTCTCCTGCTCTGCGGCAGAACTAAATAGAGACTGGCAAAGTCAGTGGTATGGAAATCACGAGCGTGTCGGCGACGCCGGTGGTGATGCCGACAGACTCCGACCTCTCCGGCAGTGGGTATACAAAAACCGGCAGAGGGACCGTGATAGTGCGGCTTAACACGGCTGACGGCCCTGTCGGGTTTATTCACTCCGGCGACATCTTGGACAGCAGTCCATCGAAGGCTGCCACGCTGAAATCGCTCATCGAAGACCGTGTTGCGCCACACTTCGTCGGAAACGATCTCATGACAGTCGAGCGGTGCTGGCAGAGCGCGATGTCTGAGGCCAACGACTTCTTCGCGTATCGGCCCGACAAGCGACAGTTGTACATCCACGCCCTGGGTGCGGTGAATATCGCGGCGTGGGACGCAGTTGGCAAGTCATTACAGACGCCACTGTACAGACTCTGGGGAGGGTATCGAGAGAGCATCCCGGCCATCGCGATTGGCGGTTATTACCACGGCGAAGAGGGGACTGACGCGCTTGCCGAGGAGGTGACCGAGTATCAGGACCTTGGGTTTGCCGGGCTCAAGCTGAAGGTTGGTGGCCGGTCAGTTGACGAGGATATCGAGCGGCTCGCTGCTGTCCGTGAGGCCGGTGGTGATGAGTTTGTCGTCGCCTGTGACGCTAACCAGGGGTACAGTGTCGAGCAAGCAGTCGAGTTCGGGCGGCGGGCTGCTGATTACGACGTGGAGTGGTTTGAGGAGCCGGTCGTCTGGTACGAGCAGTACGCCGGAATGGCCGAGGTACGGCGCAAAACGCCACTTCCGGTGACTGCCGGACAAAGCGAATCGGTAATGTCAGCCTGCCGACGGCTCGTGGATAACGATGCTGTTGACATTCTGAACCCTGACTCATCGATCGCGGGTGGTCCGACACAGTGGCTGAAGATTGCACGGATGGCTGAAACAGCCAACGTCACTATGGCTCACCACGAGGAGCCACACATCGCGATGCACCTCCTCGCTGCAATCCCGAACGGCGAGTATTTGGAGGCGTTTCACCCGACTGCAGACCCAGTCTGGTACGACTTGTTGAAAACCCGTCCGACAATCTCTGACGGAACAGTCGAGTTACCCGACAGACCAGGTCTCGGCGTCGAGATTGACCGCGACCTCGTTGACAAGTACGCCGTCGATACATCAACGTGACGCTCGGGTCAGGTTTCGAGTCGGATAGGCCGCTGTTTGCCGCTGTCGATGTTGAGCATCGTTCCCGTCTGAGACGGGATATGACGGGAATAGCCTGGTCTACTGGCCGGGTCAACTGCCCAGAATCGTCTCGATGTCTCGGCTCGGTTCACCTCCTCTGTCATCAAGGTCCACAGATCACCCATCGTTTCGCCGAGACACGTACCAAACCCGAGCAACTCGGCAGAACTGTGCTCTTCCAGGTCAGCGAGGATGGTTCTTCGTCGGGTTCGGCTCGGCCTCGGTGATATCAAGATAGACCACGGACTCACTGAGGAGACATGTATCGTGCATTGGCTTGACTCCTCCACCGAGCTATCGAGTTCGGAACCAGAGTGACACGTCATCACAGAAGGTGACCACTCGGAGGATCACAGACACCACCACGGGTTATATGAGCTAGCGCGGCCCGAACTGTCCGACGAGAGCCGATATTCCGTCCTCACCAGAGGCGTGTGTAATGTCCTCAGGTCGGTCACGGAGAGTCCGACGCTGTCCGATGCAGGGAGAGTATCTGAACGTCAGGAGGTCAAACGCCTGGTGAGACATTCGACAGGAGGTATGTGCGGTGAAATTGATGACTCAACTCTGTGGGCAATGCCCGTCGAAATCGGAGGAAAGCGGAGAAACGCGCTTTCCCACACAATTATTATTCGCATTGATAAAATCGAACGTATATGATCCCTCGTGACGAGCACCTCGATTTCGTCAGCCCAGACAACCTCATTTTCGGGCGTGGAACAGTGACTGAGACCGGAGTTCACTGTGCGCAAAATGGCGATACAGTCCTACTCGTGACCGATCCCGGAATCCGCAACGCCGGCTTGCTAGATCCTATTGTTTCGTCTATCGAGACCGCTGGTGTCGACTACGAGGTATTCGACGGAGTCGAGCCCGACCCAAAGGTATCGAACACACTGGAGTGTGCAGATCTCGCAGGGGATATCGGTGCCGACGCGTTGGTCGGGATTGGCGGTGGGAGTTCGATGGACGTTGCCAAGACGGCGGCAGCACTGCTGACGAACGAGAGTCCCATCGAGAAGCTCTTTGGACGGCACAACGTACCGACTGAGGGGCTGCCGACAGTTCTCTTGCCGACGACATCGGGAACCGGTGCCGAGGTGTCGCCGGCGTCGGTACTGTTCGACGACAGGGCCAACGGAACGGGCGAAAAGGAGGGAATCATCGACCCTGCAATTCTGTCACACACGGCTATCATTGACCCGGACCTGTCGATGCATCTCCCGGCAGCACTCACGAAGTCAACAGGGCTGGATGCTTTCGCACACGCGATGGGTTCATACATGGCCACCACCAGCAACACGTTTGCGGACGCGCTGTGTGTCCAGGCGATGGAACTCATCGAAGAACACCTGCGCGACGCCACCTTCATGGGTGCCGACGCGCCCGAGGCCCGCGAGAAGATGGCCCTCGCGGCCACGATGGCGATGCTGGGTCGGGTCAACGGGGGAAAGGCGGCAATCCACTCAATCGCCTACGGCGTCCAGGCACTCTACGACGTCCCTCACGCGGTAGCTATTTCGATGGTACTCCCGGAGGTTGTCGAGTACAACCAGCCTGCATCGACCGAGGCGTTCGCTCGCCTCGGCACCCGTCTGTACGAAGCAGACGGGAGCCGGCGCGGGCGCGCTCAGACGCTAGTCGAGGGGATAACCCGACTTCGCGACGACCTCGGTCTCGATCAATCGCTACGGTCCGTGGGGGCACGCGAAGAGGAGATGGACGAACTGGCTGAATTGGCGGTTCACTCAGACCGGCATCTCGAGCCGAACCCACGCCCCGTCGAGGTGTCCGACGCCAAGACGATTCTCCGGAGCGTTTGGTGACGACTGTCGACAGTAATGTGAAGAACCTGCTTCAAGCCAGTATCCATCAGCACGCACACAACTACCCGGAAATCGGGATGAACTCCGAGGGCAAAATCCATCCTGAAGAAGCTACCCACTATCACTAGTCGTGGGATACTCGTCCCCGACGACATCTCTGAAAAGATACGAGAAAGTCGCTGAAGATCTGACCGAGCGCGTCCGTACTCGACGCAATCACAACCTCGAGAAGATATACGACGGCCACATGCACCGGCGACGCCGTCTCATTGTTGTACTATCCCGTTGATGTGCTCCTGTAGCGGGCCGATCAGGCGTTTGCCGAGGCCGAAGCGCGGGAGACAGCGATGCAAGCCCTGAGTATAGCGCTTGCTGAGATACTATCGTCGGTCTCCCGCGACGAGGAATGCGAGGAATCACCCTTACCAGTCCTTGGCAGTTTGGGGACTGTTATTCAACTCCGGGGGTGCGGCAGGGAGGATCTCTTTCAGACAGTGACCGTCAGGGAATAATCGGTCCGAATCATCTCACTGAATTCTGAAAACTCTCCCTCGGGGACTTCCCCAATTTCGAGTGACGCCGCTCGTCGTCCGGTCGGAGTACCCGAAGGTGGACAACGTGGACGTGCCGTGGTGGTGGAGCCG